>JAZKEN010000007.1:67251-78529 GCA_040387035.1 Pseudomonadota bacterium
AAGATCGGTTTTGAGTATTCAAAACTGCATAGCAGTGAAGCGGTAAACGACTTTATCCAGACCCTGGAGCACATCTACAACACCTATCAGCGCCAGGAAAACCCGGTGGTGAGCGTGATTTTAGATGGCGAAAACGCTTGGGAGTATTACCCGTACAACGGTCATTATTTCTTAACCGAGCTGTATGCCGCTTTGGCAAACCATCCCAATATTGAAATGGTGACCCAATCAGAAGTGCTTAAAGCGATTAAAGCGCCTGAAAAAAGCCCTTATAAAATCAACTGTGGTGTTTTGCCTGAAATTTCAGCAGGCAGCTGGGTGTATGGCAGCTTTAGCACTTGGATTGGCAGTGTCGATAAAAATTACGGCTGGGATTTATTGTGTGAGGCCAAAAAGGCCTACGATAAAGGCATGAAATCAGGCAAGCTAACGTCAGATGAAAAACACCTTTGCGAACACCAGCTGTCGGTTTGTGAAGGCTCTGATTGGTTTTGGTGGCTGGGAGACTATAACGCAGCCATGAGTGTGAGCAGCTTTGACCAGTTGTATCGCCGCAATTTGATGAACTTGTATCGCTTGCTTAAATTACCGATTCCCGATCATTTAAATTCATCCATCAGTATGGGGGATAGCCAGGCGGCAAACGATTCTAATAGTGGAACCATGCGCAGAGGGCAAGAGTAGGTAACAAGTGTAAATTGGCAATCATCGCTGCAGTAAACGCCTAAACTAAGATTAATGACACATTTGGGCACGCAAGACAGATAACTAAGAAAAAAGATATTAAATGAAAAAAACGCAGCAACGTAAAGCAGGTGTTTTATTACACATTAGTTCTTTGCCAGAAGGCACGCTGGGCTTGCAGGCACGGCGATTTGTTGATTTTTTGTACGCGACAGGCGCCAGTGTCTGGCAAACGCTTCCGCTGAATATGCCGCACAACGATGGCTCCCCTTATCAGTGTTTAAGCGCGCATGCAGGCAATCCAGCCTTTATTGATTTGCAGCAGCTGCTTGAGTCCGGGTATCTTAATGCGGCGGATTTGCAGGCTTACACAGCGGAACCCACGTTAGCGCAGCATCAAAAACTGTTTGAAAAAGCATTTTGTGTTGCCTCGCGGCATGCCGATTCTGCGGATTACCTCGCCTACAAAAAGTTTTGCAGAAAACACAGACACTGGCTAAATGATTTCGCTTTATTCCTAGTGTTGCGTGAGCAGTTTGACCAGGCTAGCTGGAATAGCTGGCCAGTTGCCTATAAAAAACGCGATGTAAAAACCTTGAACCTTGCCAAAAAACAGCATGCCCAGGCCATTGCTGTGATTAAATTTACCCAGTACATTTTCTTCCAGCAGTGGTGCGCTTTAAAGGAATATGCCAATCAACGCCATATTGCGATGTTTGGCGATATCCCGATTTTTGTGGCATTTGATAGTGCAGATGTATGGGCTAACTCCACTTTATTTAAACTAAACAAGCGTTGCAATATGACGGTTGTTGCCGGGGTACCGCCTGATTACTTTTCCAGCACTGGCCAGCGCTGGGGTAACCCACACTACAATTGGCGCGCCATGAAGCAAGAAGGCTTTAAATGGTGGCTAGCGCGCATGCGTACACAAAACAGCCTATTTGATATGGTGCGTATCGATCATTTCCGGGGGCTGGAAGCCGCATGGGAAATCCCTGCTTCTGAAGACACGGCCATCAATGGTAAATGGCGGGTTGCGCCAGGCAGTCTACTGTTGGCTGCCATTAAAAAACGTTTTAAAAAAATGTGCCTGGTGGCAGAAGACCTAGGCATTATTACCGATGAAGTGAATGCATTAAGGCATCAGTACCAGATGCCAGGCATGAAGATTTTGCAATTTGCATTTGGTGGCGGTGACGACAACTTGTATTTGCCACAAAATATTGAAGCCAATAGCGTGGTTTACACCGGTACGCATGATAACGACACCAGCTTGGGCTGGTACCAGCAGCTTGAAGAGAACGCAAAAAATCATCTGCACAGCGCACTCAATACCGATGAGCCCGATATGCCAAATGCCCTAATTGATATGGCTTTGGCAACGCAAGCCGATTTAGCCATAATCCCTATGCAGGATATATTAGCGCTTGATAGCACAAACCGCATGAACACCCCGGGCACGTTGGGCGGTAATTGGGTCTGGCGCTTTGATTGGGCAGAAATGAAGCCGGAACAGCAACAATATTTCGCCGATGCGGTACAGCGCTTTGGCAGGCATTCTACACAGCATTCTTAACCATGAGTATGCTGATAGGCATTGATGTTGGCGGCACTAACCTGCGTTTAGGCGTCGTACAAAATAGTGCGGGCAAATTGCAGCTGGTAGAAGAATTACGCTTTCGCGCCGATTTTTCACAAATGTGCAAAGCCCATTCGCCACAACAAGCCTGGCAGCATATCTTAAACACCACAGCCGAAGCGATTCAAAAGGTACGCCAGCAATATGCGGATATAGGCGCAGTGGGAATTGGTTTCCCAGGCTTTATTGACCCTAAAACACAAAAAATAGCCCAATCACCCAATTTGCCGGGTTTGAGTGATGTGGATTTAAGTGCGGATTTAAGCCGGTTAATCCAGCTGCCCGTGGTGGTGGAAAACGACGCGCTTGCCGCCGCTTTTGGCGAATATGCCAATCAGCAGCTTACACAAAACACCCACTTAATCTATATCGGTTTGGGTACTGGGGTGGGCGGCGGTTTAATCTTGAATGGGCAGCCATTTCAGGGCGATCATGGCGTTGCCATGGAAGTAGGGCATATCATCGTGCAAGCCGATGGCAGGCTGTGTGGCTGCGGTAATGCAGGCTGCATGGAACAGTATGCATCTGCAAGCGGGGTGGCTAAAACCTATTTCGAAGCCACCCATCAACAGCGCCAGGCTAGCGAAATTGCCGACCAAGCACATCAAGGCGACCCAGCCGCTTTATCCGCTTATGCGCTTGCAGGAAAATCCTTGGCCCAAGCATTGGCACACACTTTAAAAGTGATTGATGTGAAGCGTATTGTGATAGGCGGTGGTATGAGCGGCGCCTGGCCTTATATGCAGGCCGCTTTTCAGCAGCAATTGACGCAAGACTTGATTCCCGTGTTGCGAAATCAATTGACGATCAGCATATCTAGCATGGGCGACCAAGCCGGCATTATCGGTGCCGCTATGCTGGCACAACAAAAAATCCGCATCCTGAACTGATCTTCAGCCCGCCCATTAATATTCAGTACGCACTCGGCCTTTTTGAAGATAAATGATCTCGCTGGTTAATTGCGAAATCTCGTCTTTGCTGTGGCTAACATACAGCATCGGAACCTGGATATTTTCGGCAACTAATTTCAAGTAAGGCAAAATCTGTTGCTTCAGCTTATCGTCCAATGACGCCAGTGGCTCATCCAGCATTAATAATTTCGGTGAGCTTAGCAATGCGCGGCCAAGTGCTACGCGCTGCTTTTCGCCACCGGAAAGCTGGTGCGGGTGCTGTTTTTTTAGCGTATCCAAGGCCAATAGCTGCATGATCTCCGCTGGCTGAATCAGCTGTTGTTGATGGGCATTCAGTTTGAATGCATATGTTAAATTCTGCTCTACATTCATATGAGGAAACAGCCTGCCATCCTGGAATACCAAGCCTATCCTGCGCTGGTGAATGGGTTTGTTCAACTTTGATTCGCTGTCAAACACGCATTCGCCGTCAATGGCAATATAGCCGCTATCCGGCTGGGTAATGCCTGCAATCAAGCTTAGTATGGTGCTTTTACCTGAGCCAGAAGGGCCATAGATAGCCGTCACCCGCGTATCGATTTGCAATGACACATCCAGCTTAAAGTGTTTGCGTTGCAGCTTTGCCCGAATCTCAATCATAGGCTTATATTATCAATTTCATTCATGCGTCTGGCGCCCGATTTTTTGATTGGCCTTGCGCTCCAAGCGGTCACTTAGCATCAATGCACCAAGCGCCAATATCATGCTTAAAATGACCAATCGCATGGCTGGCAAATCACCATTTGGAATTTGCGTATAGCTGTAAATGGCTAGTGGCAATGTGCGCGTTTCGTTTTCAATATTGCCTACAAAGGTGATGGTTGCCCCAAACTCACCCAGGCTGCGGCTAAAAGCCAGTATCAACCCCGTGATGACGCCTGGCATTGCCAGCGGTAAGGTGATGGTGAAAAATACTTTTAAGGGGTGGGCGCCCAGCGATTGTGCTGCCGTTTCCAGGTTCTGGTCAACCTGCGAGATGGCTAAGCGGGTGGAGCGTACCATTAACGGAAACGCCATAACGGCAGAGGCAACGACGGCACCCATCCAGGTAAAAGCCAGGCTAAAACCAAAATAACTATGCAGGTGCTTGCCAATAAGCCCCTGATTGCCCAGTAATAACAGCAATAAAAAGCCCGGCACAACCGGTGGCAGAACCAGCGGTAGATGCACCAGGCTATCTAGTAATGATTTGCCTAAAAATGATTTTCTAGCCAGTAGCCACGATACGGCTATGCCTGGAATAAGGATGATGATTACGCACAAGAACGCCACTTTAAGTGACAGCCATACAATGGCTAATTCCTCTGGCGTAAAACTGAATAGTGCTTGCATGCGTTTATTTTAAGAAATGAAAGCCATATTGGGTAAATATCGCCTTTGCTTGTTCTGATTTTAAATAGTTGTAAAAACGCATTGCATTGGCATTGTTGTGGTTCGTCAAACTGAATGGGTAAACAATAGGGTCATGGCTGCTTTTAGGCAACATCGACAAGGTTTCTACTTTATCTGAAACTTTAGCGTCTGTCTCATAAACAATGCCCGCAGCACATTCACCACGCTCCACATTAACCAAGGCGGCACGCACATCTTGCGTACCAACGATGCGGGTCTTGATTGAATCCCACCAGCCAAGTGATTTGAGTGCCTGTTTTGCATAAATGCCTACCGGTACCGATTCCGTTTCACCAGTGCACAGTTTTCCTTCAAATGCGTTAGCCAAATTAAAGGATTTATCTGGATCGACTTTAAATGCTTTGCCTTTAGGGGCGATTAAAACCAGGCGGTTACCCAGTAAATTGGCCGTTGTGGCATCGTTGAGTGCATTTTTATCTTTTAAATACTGCATCCATTTCGTATCTGCAGAAATAAAGATATCGGCTGGTGCGCCGTTCTCGATTTGCTTGGCAAGCGTGGATGAAGATGCAAAAGACGTTTGTATTTCAATATTTTTTTCTTTTTCATATATCGCGGCAATATCCGTAATGGCATTGGTTAAGCTGGCGGCCGCAAAAACCACTACTTTTTTGCCTGATTCTGCTGCGCTTGAATTAGCAGCAAAGCATAATAAGCTAGCGAAAAAAACGCTCACTAGTTGATGATTCAATTTCATACAAGCCCCAATCGGTATAAGTTAGTCATTAAAATGCACTGACTTCAAGTTGAACGTACAGGTAATCTGAGTCATCGCGCCGGGTAGCGTCGTTCGCATTGCTGGCAATTCCTGCTGCGCGCTTTGTAAAATCTCCGGCCCAAAAGTGGGTATAGCCAATAGAGGTATAGACAAATTTGTTGATGGGAAAACGTGCCGTAATATCCAGTTCCTCGCCTATCTTGTCGCCACTTTTGCCAGTCCTGTCTCGTAATGAAGTGGGGCCCCAAGTATCGGTATCGCTTTCTAAGGTATACCAGCTGTAGCCTGTGTCTATTTTAAGATTATTGATGAACGACACGCTGGGCTCAAACTCAAGCCTTAGTTTAGGGGTGCGGATATTGGACATTTCGAATGTGTCTGTGTTTGACCAGGGACGTGCAAATCCAAACAAGCGTTCAAAGCGTTGGTTTTTATGATCAGCTGCTCGTTTGTCGCCGGTCGCTAAACCAAAAAATGCACTTAATCTTGGTTTCCAAGCGTGATTGAATGTGTAGCCAAGCTCGGCGTTGTAGCCATAAGCTTCATGGTCAATGCGGGTTTTGTTGGTCAGGCTGGTGTCTTGTTTTCCCCATTGCGTGACATAGTTGGCATCATAATCCCAGCCGGTTTTTCCTAAAACGCCATAGGCACGCAGCCCCGCTGTATGGATAGTACGGTCAATTTTACGGCTAATATTGGTTTCTTCACGACCATTCAAATCCAATTTCACCTTATCACCATCTTGTTCAAGCAAGTAATAGTAGGGTTGAAGCGTCACTAGCTCTGACCAGCCGCGCCAATCGCCTACAACGCCATAAAACTTTTGTGAGTTGTTACGTTGGTCTAGTTGATCGGTAAAGCGCTGGATAGGGTTAAACGCAAAAGCCTCAATTTGGTAATCATTGCTTTTTTGCCCGATTGTGGCACGTACACCTTGAAAGGTATTGGTTGTATTCCGGTAATTGTTGCGGGCTATCAGGCGCTTATCCACTTGCTCAAATGCATGGCGACCCGCTTTGATGCTGATTGGCCGATTGTTGCCTAAGTCGTCCTTGCCTAAAAACGTTTCTTTAAAATACAACTCTGCATATGCCTGGATTGGCTCGGCATAGTTTACATCACGCGTATCAAAATCGCGACTAAATTGGCTATGATTGCGGCGCGAATCCTCAATTTCCAGAGTGAAACGCAGCGGATCTAAAATATCTTTAATGGCAATAAAACCGCGTGTACGCAGCAGGATAGGCTCGTCGATCACATCTTTAGGCCGCCGGAAATCATTGTCGCGATTCTCATATCGCATCCTGTAATCCAGGCCAATATCCAGCCAACTAATATCCTTTAGGCTGTCGTATTGGTTAAGCCAGGTTTTATTAAGCTGCTTTACATATTTGGGTGGCTCGGTCTCAATGGATGTGCCATAGCTTTTACGCTCAACGTAATAAGAAGTTTTAGCTATATCATCGGCATAAGCTAATGGAAAGCCGGTGCCCATTAAGAGGGTTGAAATAACCAAGTGGGGTAGGGTTGGCTTGCAGTGGATAGTGCACTGTTTATTTATGCCAGATTTGTTATGCATTGGATGGGTTATTAAAAATAATCTATGTTGCGCATTTAATCATAAATATCGCTATATTCAAATGGATATAGCGATATTTATAAAAAATCATTCAAAATCATTACAATTAGCCCGGTTTTTTTAAGTGGGAAATAATATTGTTAAGCTCAAGTTGGGTATTGCCATACGTTTTAGCTACCAAGTCTCTATAGCTTACCAATATAAACCGCCCGAAGTCAGTCAGCTTTGCACCGCCGCCATGTTGGCCGCCAGGGGCGCTAATCACCAATGGCTGGTCAAAGCTTTTGTTGATGACATCTACCAAATCCCAGGCCCTTTTATAAGACATTTGCATTTGTTTGGCGGCGGCAGAAATTGAGCCGCATGCATCGATGGCATCCAGCAAATCTGCTTTGCCAGGTCCCATGGCAATCGTGCTGCCATGCTTGATTCTAATTTGAAGTGGTTTTTGGTTCATGTAACACGCTTAAAAAATTCAAACTCTAATGCCATGCTGCAATAAAGCCCACTCCACATGCTCACGCAGGATTTCGTTCTCATCATTCTGGCGTAATTGTAAGGCATGAATAACTGGCTGTGTGCTTGTTGCATTACCAAGGCCCACAGCAATATTGCGCAGCCACTGCATATAGCCAATCCGATAAATGGCGCTACCGGCCATTTTTTGCTTGAATACTTCTTCTGTCCATTGAAAGCATTCCACCAGGCTGATATCATCCAAACCGTTTTTAACCGAAAAATCCGGCTCTTGTGTGATTTCGGCAAATTTATTCCAAGGGCAGGTTAGCTGGCAATCGTCACAACCATAGACGCGGTTGCCGATTAACGGCCTGAATTCAACAGGTATACTGGTTTTAAGCTCTATGGTGAGATAAGAAATACAACGCCTCGCGTCTACTTCATAAGGTGCAGTAATCGCCTGCGTAGGGCAGATATCGATACAACTGGTGCAGGTGCCGCAATGGTTGGTAGCGGGTTCATCCGTCATCAGGGGCAGGTTGGTGTAGATTTCACCTAAGAAAAACCATGAACCACGGTTCTTGTTCAGTAATAAAGTATGTTTACCGCGCCAGCCCAAACCGGCTTTTTCGGCTAGTGCTACTTCTAATACAGGTGCGCTGTCGGTAAATACGCGATAGCTGAAATCGTTGATATGCAGCTGCGATAATTCCTGCTGGATTTTTTCGCTCAGTTTTTGCAACTTATTGCGCATCACCTTGTGGTAATCGCGCCCTAAAGCATAGCGCGAGATAAAGGCTTTTTCACTATCTTGCATAATCGCTTCGCTATCCGCAGCGTTGGGCGGCAAATAATCCAGCCTGGCAGAGATGACGCGAATGGTATTTGGCACTAATTCGGCAGGTCGGGTTCGCTTCACCCCATGTTTTGCCATATAATCCATCTCACCATGAAAACCTTTAGCAACCCACGCTTGGTGTTCGCTCTCGGCCGCTTGCAAATCGGTATCGGTGATACCAATTTGATTAAAGCCCAGCGCCAATCCCCAGCTTTTAATGTCAGCGGAAAGCTTTGCCCAGTCGTTGGTTAAGTTTAATTGCATATGGTGAATGATATTACAATTGCTCAAAATAATGCTGTGCCTGATAACAATTCTAACTTAGCTAACAACAAAGCCCAGGCTGGCAAAGTCTTCGACCCCATCTTATTGGCAAATGAAGTGGCAACCTTGGCAGCAGGGGCAACATTTTCTCAATGTGCGGTTGCCGGCCTGGTGGTTTTTTTGCATGGCGATTTAGGTGCGGGCAAAACCACGTTTACGCGCGGCTTTTTGCAGGGCCTAGGGTTTGCGGGTAAAGTAAAAAGTCCTACCTACACACTGGTAGAACCTTATCCATTCAATCATTTAACCGTTTATCATTTTGACTTGTATCGGTTTATTGATGAAGAAGAATGGGAAGCCGCCGGTTTCAGGGAATATTTTAACCCGAACAGTATTTGCCTGATCGAATGGCCGGAAAAAGCCGGCTATTTACTGCCCGAGCCTGATATTCACGTGCATTTGATGCATGAGGGCTTGCAAAGAAAAATTCAATTCTTAGCCAATACGGCACAAGCTGAGCAATGTTTAGCGCAATTATTTAACCATTCAGAAAACAAAGCTGATGAAAAAAACAAATCAGCGTAGGCGCATGACACCAAAAATTACCATAAACACATTTTTAATATGGCTTACGCTAAGCCTTTTTAGCTTGAACGCCAATGCCGCCAATACGATTAGCGCGGCACGTGTGTGGCCTGCACAAGATTACACGCGCATTGCTTTTGAATCAGATGCGCCGATTAAGCATCAGCTTATTATCCTGAAAAATCCTGACCGCCTGGTGCTGGATATTGAAAATGTGGATTTAAACAACACGCTAAAAACCTTGTCTGACAAGATTCTGTCAGGCGATCCTTATATCAAGCAAGTACGTGTAGCGAAATTCAAGGCCAATGTGGTGCGTTTGGCCATCGATTTGAAAGGCGAAGTTAAGCCGAATATCTTTGCATTAAGCCCTGCAGGTGAATACAAGTATCGCCTCGTGCTAGACATTTACCCTTTGCAGGATGAGTTGATGGCGATGTTGGGTAAGAAAAATACAGAAGCAAGCGACGCTGCCAGCGATAGCAGGGCTATAGCTCAGCCCAAACCGATTGTTGAGCCACTGCCACCTTCAGCAAGCGAAGACGGTAACCAGGATTTGCCGGCCATACCACCACTTGCCGAGCCGACTTTGCCAGCGCTGGATTCCGATACGCCAGCAGATAAGGAAAATGAGCGCCTGATCACGATTGCGATTGATGCGGGTCATGGTGGTGAAGACCCAGGCGCGCGTGGTGCCAACGGCAGCCATGAAAAAGTGATCACGCTGGCGATTGCCAAAAAGTTAAAAGCTAAAATAGATGCAGACCCCACTATGCGTGGTGTATTGACACGCGATGGCGATTACTTTGTGCCGCTGGGTATGCGGGTGGTTAAAGCACGTAAATTAAAGGCCGATCTATTCGTGTCGATTCACGCCGATGCGTTTACCAACCCGGCTGCGCGCGGCTCATCGGTATTTGCGCTGTCCGAAAAAGGCGCAACCAGTGCCAGTGCACGCTATCTGGCCAAAAAGGAAAATGAGTCTGACTTAATAGGTGGTGTAAGTTTGGGCGGAAGGGACCCTGTGCTGGCAAGGACCTTGCTGGATTTATCGCAGACGGCAACTATTAACGATAGCCTTAAATTAGGTAAGGCCGTATTGGGTCAAATTGGCGATATTAATAAATTGCATAAAAACCATGTCGAGCAAGCAGGGTTCGCCGTACTCAAATCGCCGGATATCCCGTCTATATTGGTAGAAACGGCTTTTATCAGTAACCCGGATGAAGAGCGCCGCTTGAATGATGATGGCTACCAGGATAAATTGGTGAACTCTATCTTTGTTGGGATCAAGCAATATTTTGCGACAAACCCAGCCTTAAGCAAAACCAAAATGGCGCAAGACTAGTATAGTCAAAAAATTACTAGACGACTGGTCTAGTCGGTGGCATAATAGCTTTATGACTCAGGCAATACACAAATTCACCGATACCCGCCAGCAGATTATTGATACTGCTAAAAGCATCATGCTGGGCAAGGGCTTTGCAGCCGTTGGCCTGAATGAGATTTTAACGCAGGCCAATGTGCCCAAAGGTTCGTTTTACCACTACTTTAAATCCAAAGAGCAATTTGGCGATGCCTTGCTTGAAGATTACCTGGATGGCTATCTAGCGCATATTGACGCTAAACTGAACCCGGAAAATGGCTCAGTCAAATCACGTTTATTGGCTTATTTCCAGAATTGGCTGGATACACAAACAGCAGATACCACGCAAGATAAATGCTTGGTGGTTAAGCTAAGTGCAGAGGTCACCGACTTATCAGAAACCATGCGCATCACGCTCAAGCATGGCACCGATCGCATCATCAACCGTATTGCAGAGTGCGTACAAGAGGGTGTGGATAACGGTGAGTTGCCCGCACATTTGGATGCAAAATTTGTCACACATGAGATTTACTATATGTGGATTGGCGCAACTTTACTTACTAAGGTCAATCGCTCACGCGACGCGCTGGAATCGGCAATGAGCTCATTAAGAAATAAGTTGGACTTAAGGGCCTGATTAACAGATACTTTTTTTATTTGGTTAATTAGTAGCCGACTGGTCTAATATTGATTGCAGCATAAATGTTTTATTTAAATGGGAGTAATAAAGATGTTAAATTTTGATTTTTATAACCCAACGCATATCGCGTTTGGTGAAGG
>JAZKEN010000008.1:0-53278 GCA_040387035.1 Pseudomonadota bacterium
CTAATGATAAACGACGACGATCTTCGTCAATCTCAAGAATCATCACTTCCACTTCATCGCCTAATTGAGCGATTTTGCCTGGGTGAATGTTTTTGTTGGTCCAATCCATTTCTGAAACGTGTACCAAACCTTCGATACCTGGCTCTACTTCAACGAATGCGCCATAATCCGTAATGTTAGACACTTTACCGAACAAGCGTGTGCTGACCGGGTAACGGCGAGTCAATGCAACCCATGGGTCGTCGCCTAATTGTTTGATACCTAATGAAACGCGGTTTTTCTCTTGATCGAATTTCAAGATTTTTGCTTCAACTTCTTCACCAACTGTTAGCACTTCTGATGGGTGCTTAACGCGACGCCATGCTAAATCAGTAATATGTAGCAAGCCGTCAATGCCGCCCAAGTCAACGAATGCGCCATAGTCAGTAATGTTTTTAACGATACCTTTGATGATTGCGCCTTCTTGCAATGTGCCCATCAATGCTTCACGGTCTGCACCCATGCTTACTTCCATAACGGCACGGCGAGAAACCACGATATTGTTACGTTTACGGTCCAGCTTGATTACTTTGAAATCCCACTCTTTGTTTTCGAATGGAGTAGTGTCTTTTACCGGGCGAATATCCACTAATGAACCTGGCAAGAAAGCCATGATGCCATTAACAGAAACGCGTAAGCCACCTTTTACTTTACCGCTTACAAAGCCTTTAACCACGCGGCTTTCGTTCATTGCATCTTCTAGGTCAAGCCAAGCTTCCATTTTCTTCGCTTTTTCGCGAGAAAGTTGTGTAGAGCCAAAGCCATCTTCCAATTTTTCGATACATACTTTTACGAAGTCGCCAACGGCCACTTCAAGCTCACCTTGAGCATTTTTGAATTCTGCAGCATCAATGACGCTTTCAGATTTTAAGCCAGCGTTAACAATCACGTGGTCGTTATCAATCGATACAACCTCGGCGGTGATTACTTCACCAGAACGCATTTCCTGACGTGCCAAGCTTTCTTCAAAAAGCGCGGCGAAAGATTCCATCGATGATGGGGTAGAGTTAGAAGTAGAAGCCATTAAAAGAGTTACCTAAAAATACTCAAAGCTATTTTTCAAATGACACAGAAAAACACCATTAAGCGTTCCCACCTAGCAGTGGGGCAGTTGTTAAACGTTAAGCTAACAATAATATTATTTTAAACTTAACACGAATCGTGCATGTTACACAAAAAATAGCTTGTGTTCAATGACTTAATGCATTTTTTGTGTCGAATTAATACTATTTTTTTAATGGTTTTTTACTGATATTTTTGGTAAGCATTTAAAACGAATTGCACCGCTTGTTCAATGCTGCGTTCAGAGGTCTCAAGCAGCAGCGCATCTGCGGTTTGGGTCAGCGGAGCGGCGCTACGTTGGCTATCGCGGTGATCGCGACTTTGCAGATCCGCTAGGATTTGCTGGTAATCGGCAGGTAAGCCTTTATTGATGAGTTGTTTATAGCGACGTTCTGCACGAATTTCTACGCTGGCGGTTAGAAATATTTTAAGCACGGCATCCTTAAAAATGACAGAGCCCATATCGCGGCCATCACCCACCAATCCTGGCGCCTGCCGGAAAGAGCGCTGCAAGTCTAGCAAGGCATTACGCACCGGTGGGTGAACCGCCACTTCAGACGCGCCGCGGCTCATCTCTTCACTTCTGACTGCCTCTGTAATACGGTCGCCATCCAGATAAATCTCGTTTTGGCTAAATTCAATCTTCAACTTTTTTGCTAGCTCGCCAAGCGCGTCTGACTGATGCCATTCGATGTTATTTTTATAAGCCGCAAACGCCACAATACGGTAAAGCGCACCAGAATCCAGGTAGTGGAAATTTAATTGTTCGGCCACTAATTGAGCCACCGTGCCCTTACCAGAGGCAGAAGGCCCGTCGATTGCAATCACTGGGATTGGCTTAACAGGGGAGTTGTTTATCATAAGTAAAATTTATCAAACGTATTTTAATAATCAATTGGATTAAAATTTTTAATCAGCCAATAATAGCTTTAACCATTTAAGGAGTACAACGTGGCTAAAACAATTTCATTTGCGATTTTACACTTTACCGTTGCTTTTACGGTGGGTTATCTATTAACCGGTAGCGCCTTGGTGGGCGGTTTATTGGCGGTGATTGAGCCAGCTTGTAATACCGTTGTCTTTTATTTTCACGAAAAAGCCTGGAAAAGTTTTGAGCAAACCAATCCGGAAAAATATGCCAAAGCGGTTAATTTTGGCTGGTTACACTTGCACTAATCATTGTCTAGCTCACCAGTTTTTTGAATTCATCAAAATAATTTGGAAAGGTTTTATTCACGCATTTTGGGTCGTTAATGGTGATGGGCACACCGCCTAAACTCAACAATGAAAAGCACATCGCCATTCGGTGGTCATCGTATGTGTCAATCACCGCATGGGGCGTTAGCTGCGCTGGTGGCGTGATGGTCAAGTAATCTGCGCCTTCAATAACAATTGCGCCCACTTTGCGTAATTCGGTTGCCATGGCGGCAAGACGGTCTGTCTCTTTAACGCGCCAGCTAGCGATATTCCTAAGTGTGGTTGTGCCATCTGCAAACAAGGCCATGATGGCCAGTGTCATCGCGGCATCGGGGATATGGTTGCAGTCCAGGTCAATGGCTTTGATTTGATGCGCTTTTTGCGAGTGGATATGGTTTTCACCATAGCCAATCTTGCCGCCCATCAGTTCAATTGCATCGGCAAAACGCACATCACCCTGAATACTGTTTTTGCCCAGGCCATCTACGCGAATGTCGCCACCGATCGCACCAGCAGCCAGGAAATAAGACGCGCTTGAAGCATCGCCTTCAACATGGATTGTATTGTTGGCTTTATAAGTACTGTTTGGCGCGACGCTGAAACGTTGCCAGCCTTCGCGCTCAATGTTTACGCCAAATTTAGCCATCAAGTTAAGCGTGATCTCAATATACGGTTTTGAAATCAGCTCACCCACCACTTCGATGGTCGCTTTTACGCCGCTTAAAGGTAAAGCCATCAGCAATGCCGTTAGAAACTGGCTGGAAACATCGCCGCGGATTTGAATCGGCTGGCTTAAATCCAAGGTGGCGGGTGAGATATCCAATGGCGGAAAGCCATCATTTGCTGCGTAATCAATGTTAGCACCGGACTGCCGCAACGCGTTTACCAAGTCGCCAATAGGCCTTTCATGCATGCGTGGCACACCGCTTAAATGATAATGCCCGCCTGAAAATGCCAGTGCAGCAGTCAGCGGCCTAAAAGCCGTACCCGCATTGCCTAAAAATAATTCGGCATTTTTATTAGGAAAGTTACCCTTACAGCCAGTAATGCGCCAGGTGTTATTGCCAATGTTTTCGCAGATAACGCCCAATTTTGCCAACGATTCCAGCATGCGGCTGGTATCGTCTGAATCCAGTAAATCGTGAATTTCGGTAACGCCATCAGCCAAGGCCGCTAGTAATAAAGTACGGTTTGAAATACTTTTAGAACCGGGTAGTGTAATGCTGCCTTGCGCACGGCTGGCGGCGGGTAGGGTGAGTTGTTCCATTAACGATTTTCTTTGGTTTATTTTGTTTTACTATTTGCCCAATTGTTACGTGCCACGCTGGCGCGTTCAAACAAAGCCTGCAATCCATCGCCATCTTCATGTTCAAGCAATTGTTTTAATTGGCTTAACTCAAGCTGGTAAGCCGTTAATTCGCTTAGTAAGGCAGATTTGTTGGCTAAGCTAATGTCGCGCCACATCTCAGGGTGGCTGCCGGCAATGCGGGTGAAATCCCTAAATCCGCTGGCAGCAAAGCTGAATAACTGCTCTGCATTTGGGCGGGAAGCAATATCATCGACCAAGGCAAACGCCAATAAGTGCGGCAAATGGCTGACGGCTGCAAAAATGCCATCGTGTGTTTCAGCCTTCATTTCACTTACATTGGCACCGCACGCCTGCCAAAGCGCTGTAACGCTGGCGATTGCCTCTGTACTCGTTTCGGCAGATGGCGTTAACACAACATTTTTACCTGCAAATAGATTAGGTAAAGCAGCCGCAACACCGCTTTTTTCAGCGCCTGCAATCGGGTGGCCGCCCACAAATTGATTGAACTGACCGCCCAAGGCTGCTTCGGCACATGCCAGAACATTTACTTTGGTGCTGCCTGCATCCGTAATCACGGTTTGCTTGCTTAAATGCGGTTTAATGCTTAGTAGAATGGCGGTAGTCTGTGCAACCGGTGCTGCAATTAATATTAAATCGGCATCTTGAATGGCTGCCTCTACATTAGTTTCTGCACTATCAATCACACCTAAGTCTAATGCTTCACTCAAGCTTTTTTCTGTGCGTCCAATGCCTACAATATGCGGAGCAAGCCCTGCATTTTTTACAGCCAGTGCCGCTTGGTTGTTTTTTAGCGCTAAAGCGACTGAGCCACCAATCAAGCCCACACCAAAGATAACGAGTTTTTTCAAATGAGAATTACAGCTAAGAATTTACTAGATTGGATTGTAACATTTGAGCATTAATTTCATGCGAATAAATCTCGCTATTTCAAAGGTAGCTTAAGCATCAATAGGCGAAAATCCCATCGCAAAGCCGTGTAAATAAAGTGTATTTTAAATTTTCTTAAAAATCATCACTAAATTGGAAGAGAAATAATCAGGTTTACAGAATACTTTGTAATAAAAATAGCTAATCAGCTGCACTGTAATTCTTTTAAACGCTCTGGCTAAAAATAAAAAAGGATTGAGCGTTAAAAAGAAGGGGCGGGCTTCACCACCAACGGTAACTAACTCAACGTCAAGCTTGGACACGAAATATTTTATCTTGCCAGACCCGATAAAGGTAACGTGGGTTACATCTCCATTTTGGTGGCTTAGGCCAAATGGCGAATCACCATTAGGGAACCTGGCGATAAAACATCCGTTCGGTTTAAGTATTCTTTTTATTTCAGATAAAAAAAGTAGTATTTTGTCTTGCGGTATATGTTCCAACACATCAAAAGCCACAACCAAGTCATAAGACGTATTTTCAAAGGCAGTTAAGTTTTCGGTATGAAAAACGTTAAACTGATTCTCTGCTGCAATTTTAACCAAGTTTTCATTTAGCTCGGTGCCACTAATCTCCCATCCTTTTGTTTTGGCAAATTGTAAAAAACTTCCATTGCCAAAGCCAATTTCCAGAACAGTACTATTTGCATCAAAG
Organism: Pseudomonadota bacterium; assembly: GCA_040387035.1. Lineage (GTDB taxonomy): Bacteria > Pseudomonadota > Gammaproteobacteria > Burkholderiales > Methylophilaceae > Methylotenera_A. The sequence goes on from JAZKEN010000008.1 coordinate 5,210, forward strand.
CTGCGTTTAGCCCTATCAATTTCGCAAGAAAAATATTTGCAGTCCATGGCGGATAGTTTCCCAAAACTACTACTTCCCCAATCTTTCCAGCTCAAATAATCTTCACCGTAATGCAACTCTGAACAATCGGATAATTTTTCTTCTGTAGACATAGTTGGAGGTCTTCCGGTTTTTTACTCAATTTAAATTCGAATTAAAACTAGTGTAGTCTCTTAAATCCACTCACCATCAATCAATTTTTGCTGCGGCTTAAACTGCTGTTTGTAAGCCATTTTTTCACTATCTTGTATCCAGTAACCCAAATACAAATAGGGCAGGTCCAAACTCTTTGCCCACTCGGATAACCACATAATGGAGTATGTTCCATAGCTGGCTTTGGCTTCAGTCGCATCGTAAAAAGTATAAACGGCAGAAACGCCATCTTTGACAATATCAACCACGCTGACTATTTTGACTTGATTGTTGCCATCCTTGAATTCAATCATCAGGCTTTCAACGTTGCTTTGGCATAAAAACTGGCGGTACTGTTCAGCATCGTCTTTAGCCTCAGTTGCGGTTTCGTCATGATGACGTAGCGATTGGTAACTGGCGTAAAGCTCATAATGTTGCTGGTTAAAGTGCAGGGGTAGAACCTGTGCATTTAGATTGGCATGTTGCTTATAAGCACGTTTTTGACTGCGGTTGGGTAAAAATGCATTTAATATCAAGCGCACGGCAATGCAGGCACGGCAATTTTCGCAATGCGGTCTGTAGGCGAATTTTCCACTGCGCCTGAAGCCCTGGCTGATCAATCCGCTGTAAATATTGGCATCGATTAGATGCTGCGGTGAGGCGATTAAGCTTTGTGCCAGCCTATTAGGCAAATAGCCGCATTTATACGGCGTGGTGACGTAAAATTGCAGTTTATGTAGCGGCTGTTCAAAGGGCAGTGTCATAATAAATTAGCTTTAGCACATATCAAAAGTTTACCAGTTTGGTCAAATTTTGCATGAATTGTTGACGATCAATTTCGCGCCCGCCAAAGCTTGCTAAAAGCGGTGTTTTCATCTGGCAATCAATCATGCCGATACCTTGCTTTTGTAGGTACTGTACCAGATGCACAAACGCCACTTTTGAAGCGTCGGTTTGGGTGTGAAACATGCTTTCGCCATAAAACATCTGGTTAATAATCACGCCATAGCAGCCGCCGACTAATTCATGATTAAGCCAGCTTTCCATACAAATGGCATGGCCTAGCTTATGTAGACCGCAATAAGCATCAATCATTTCAGTCGAAATCCAAGTGCCGGGCTGGCCAAGCCTCTTGGATTGACTGCAGGCTGTGATTACTTGGCGAAACGAGGTATTAAAACGACTTTCAAATAATTGTTTTTTGAGTGTTTTTTTTAATGAAGCGGAGATTTTGAGTTCGTCGGGAAACAGCACCATGCGCGGATTCGGGTTCCACCACATCACCGGCTCGCCTTCATTAAACCAGGGGAATATGCCCTGACCGTAAGCGCTTAATAAACGCTCGGCATTTAAATCGCCACCAATCGCAATCAATCCATTAGGGTCGCTAAGTGCCTGGCTTAAAGGTGGGAAAGGGCAGTGGTTTTCAATCGCTGCCACCTGGCCGGTTTCCAGTTGGTAATAGCCAATACTCAAATTAAATCAGCAATCATTAAATTAACATCCAGGCCGCCATTGCTGCCATCAGCAAATCTTCAATAATGGTGACGGTGGTCATCGGCAGGTTAAAGCCGGTACCCAGGCAAGCGCATTTAATCTTTTGCTTGTTCACCACGGCCAAAATCACACCTATGCTGGAAAATAGCATCACCACCAAGGTGATAGCATTGGTTAATTCTGGCTTAAAGTTGATTAAGTAAGCGATGCCAAGCCCAAGCTCAATAAACGGGTAAATAAGACCGTAGCGGTATACACGTTTGGCCAGCAGATCGTACATGGCATAGCTGCTGGCAAAGCCTGCTAGATCCAGGAGCTTAAAAAACGAAAAGACCAGGAAAAACCCTGCCATAAAGTTGGGCATAAAACGGTGCGATACAAAATCGCCATGGGTATATTCCACCGCCAGGGTGACCAGTAGAATATAGAAAAAAACCAGTATCAATGGCTTGTAGGTGCTGAACCAACTGGCTTTTTCAATCAAGTGTGGGGGTGCTGATATTGGTTCCGCAAGCGATTGAATGGGGTGCAATTCATAATGCCCAACCGTTGCCAAAACCGCATTCAATGCGGTTAAATCTGCTGTAGGGCTTTTTAATACGGCCTGTGGCGGGTCCAGCGTGACTTCAACCGATTCTGCCAATGGCGCTAATGTGGTTTTAACGCGATTCACGCAGCCTCCGCAGGTCATGCCTGTTACTGAATAGACTATTTTCATGGGTTTATAATGATATATCTGGCACCTTCAAGTCAACTATTAAAAATATTACATCAAACTTACAAATATTAGCTTTTTAATCAATCAATTAGGGCGTAAAATGCGCGACTCAATTCTAGTTTGATTCAGCTCAGCATTGCATGGAAATTTATACCAATAATTTAGCGAAACCGATTCACACCTACCGTCCCTATTGGGCGAAGCGCTTTGGCACGGCCAAAATGCTGCCGATGACGCGCGCCGAAATGGATGCCTTGGGCTGGGACAGTTGCGATATTATCCTGGTGACAGGCGATGCCTATATTGACCACCCCAGCTTCGGCATGGCGTTGGTTGGCCGTTTACTGGAAGCACAGGGTTTTCGCGTGGGCATTATCGCGCAGCCAGACTGGCAAAACGCTAGTGCATTTAAAGCCTTGGGCAAACCTAACCTGTATTTCGGCATCACCGCCGGCAATATGGATAGCATGGTCAATCGCTACACTGCCGATAGGAAAATCCGCAGCGACGATGCCTATACCCCCGACGCCGCGCCCAATAAGCGCCCGGATCGCGCCGTGCTGGTGTACAGCCAGCGTTGCCGTGAGGCTTATAGCCAAGTGCCACTAGTGGTGGGTAGCATTGAAGCCAGTCTGCGCCGCATCGCGCATTATGACTATTGGTCTGACAAAGTGCGCCGCAGCATCCTGGTGGATTCCAAAGCCGATATCTTGCTGTACGGTAATGCTGAAAGAGCGCTGGTTGAATTAAGCCACCGCATCGCTAAAGGTGAAAAAGTAGCGGATATCCAGGATATTCGCGGCACGGCTTTTTTACGCAAACAAATTCCTGAAGGCTGGGATGAGATTGAAAGTACCAAGCTAGACCGCCCCGGCACCGTTGATAAACCGGTTGACCCGTATGAAATGAAAATGGGTAAAGCGGATGCCAGTTGCGCGACTGAGGATAAAAGCACCGAGAGCAGCGCAAAACCGGCGTTACCGGCAGGCACCAACGCCATTACTATCGTGCGCAAACCCAAAGCGGATAGAAGCAAACAAGTAGTGCGTTTACCGGATTATGAAGACGTTTCAAAAGACCCTATATTGTATGCGCATGCTTCACGTGTACTGCACTTAGAGGCCAATCCTGGCAATGCGCGTGCGCTAGTGCAAAAACACGGTGACAGGGAAGTATGGTTGAATCCACCGCCAATCCCGCTGACCACCAAGGAAATGGATTACGTATACGATATGCCGTATGCGCGTGCGCCGCACCCCATCTATAAAAACGCTAAAATCCCTGCCTGGGAAATGATTCGTTTTTCAGTCAATATCATGCGCGGCTGTTTTGGCGGCTGTACCTTCTGCAGCATTACCGAACATGAAGGCCGCATCATCCAGAGCCGCAGTGAAGAGTCCATCTTGAAAGAGGTAGAAGAGATTCGCGACAAAGTAGATGGCTTTACTGGCGTGATTTCTGACTTGGGCGGCCCGACGGCCAATATGTACCGCATTGCCTGCAAATCGGAAAAAATCGAACAATCGTGCCGGAAATTAAGCTGTGTATACCCTGGTATTTGCGAAAACTTGAACACAGACCATAGCGCGCTGATCCAGCTCTATCGCAAAGCACGCGCCATCAAAGGCGTTAAAAAAATCTTGGTTAGCAGCGGCCTGCGTTATGACTTGGCGGTGAAATCACCCGAATATGTCAAAGAGCTGGTACAGCATCACGTTGGCGGCTATTTAAAAATCGCGCCAGAACACAGTGAAGAAAACGTATTAAGCAAAATGATGAAGCCAGGCATGGGCGCTTATGATGAATTCAAGGCCATGTTTGAGAAGTTCAGCGCTGAAGCGGGTAAGAAGCAATACCTGATTCCGTACTTTATCGCGGCACATCCGGGTACCACAGATGAAGATATGCTGAACCTAGCTTTATGGCTGAAGAAGTATGAGTTCAGGCTAGACCAGGTGCAAAACTTTACGCCAACGCCCATGGCAATGGCGACCGCAATGTATCATAGTGGCAAAAACCCGTTGCGTAAGGTAACGGCTGATTCGGATGATGTGCCCATTCCAAAAAATGGTTTGCAACGAAAATTGCACAAAGCATTTATTCGTTACCACGACCCTGCCAACTGGCCGATGTTACGTGAAGCCCTGAAAAAAATGGGACGCGAGGACCTGATTGGCAATAGCAAAAAACACCTGGTACCTGCATTCCAGCCTGCGGTGATGGGTGCTATCCGTCAATCAGATGGCAGTACGTTTAAATCCAATAAACCATTGCCTGCAAAAAAATACGGCAGCTTGCCCAAATCATTCAACAATATGAAAAATGCGGCAAGGCCAACGCGTATCAAATAGTTAATGCGCGTTTAAACCAATCTGAACCAAATGCGCCGTTTGAAAGTCTGTAAATGAGCATTTCAACTTAAAGGGTTTCTATGTTTGTTTCCAAATTTAGCTGTCAATCCAGGTTCAGTTACCAATCAGTAGCCAAGGTTATGGTTGCGGGTTTGTTGTTTAGCGCATCCGTGATCGCGCAAGCCACTGAAAAAGGCTTGTTCTGGAAGCTGGAGTCCCCCACTGGTATTGTCAGCTACTTGTTTGGCACCATGCATACAGACGATAATCGCATCACCAATTTTTCGCCAAATGTAATCGATGCCATTAAAAGTGTGGATACTTTTATCATGGAAACCAAACAGGACAATAACGACCCGACCATATTGCTGATGCAGGATGCCAGTTTGCGCGAAATGCTGACTGAGCAGGAAATCGACCAAGTGCGCGAACTGGCAGATTTCCATGTCATGCACCTGGATGCGGCGATGCGCATGAAGCCCTGGTTGCTGGCTGTGGTGTTTGACTTACCCAAACCGCAAACGCCTTTTGCGCAAGATAATTTACTGATGTCTACCTCAGAGGATCTATCAAAAGATATTGATGGTTTAGAGAGTAGCAAAGCGCATTTTGGCATCATGGATGACTTTAGCCGTGAAGAGCAACTGGTGATGCTGCGCGCGGTACTAAAACGGACACAAGAGCAAAAAGAAGCGGATTTTGAAACCTTGATGAAAGCTTACCTGGAAGGTGATTCAGACAAGATTTCAGCACTGGACGAAAAAATCACCGGCGGCATGTTACCCAAACCGATCTGGGCAAAAATGAAGACTAAATTGCTAGATGAGCGCAATGTGGTGATGGCAGAGCGCAGCATCAAAGCCGCTAACGAAAAACCCGTTTTTATCGCGGTTGGCGCATCGCATTTGGCTGGTAACACAGGTTTAATCGAGGCGTTTAAAAAAGCGGGATTTAAGCTGAGTAAAGTGGCCAAATAAAGATTTATTGGACACAGCTATCAAGTTACAGGTAGCTGGATATTGACATGGGCACTGGCTTTGTACGGTCTTGAGCACCACCAGATAAGCCAGATTAAAGCGATTTGCACTGGAAAGCGCGCCAGTAATAACCATTCTGGAATATTGGGGAATAACTCCGGGTGCTGGTACATGTGCACATTGGCCACAGTCACAATTGCAGTGAGCGCCATCAAGCCATAGCCTGCCAGACTTCTTAAAGGCTTAATCCAAAGGCCTGCCGCACCCATTAATTCAAACGCACCGCTGATATATACGCAGGCCAAATGATAGGGAATGTAAGGCGGCATTATGCGCAAAAAGGGTTCTGGGTGTATCAAGTGGGCGATTCCGCCAATCACAAACCAAGTCGTTACAAATACCCTGGCGGTTAGTTTCCAACCAAAATTGGCTGGCTGGAAAATACGGTGATCCGTCATATGGTTTGAACTACCACTAGCTGCTGTATTTTATTTTCATTCGTTCATAATCAGCCAAATATTCTTTAGCTAGACTCGCTTTTTGTTTGTCGCTAAGCAGTTTGCCAGATAATTGGAAGAACGCTTTTTCTTCTTCATCCAAATGGTGGTTCACTTTTTCACAGAGCGCTTTGGCGCGCGTCAGCCAGCCTTGAGCACTAGGATCATTGGTGGTTAGTTCTTCCATCAACTCTTCCATTTCATGATGCTCTGACAGGGCGTGGCGCGAAATAGAAAGGCCTGCATCTTCCATCATGATAGGGCAGTACAAAAAACGTTCTTCAGCGGCGGCGTGTGCTTCTAGTTCCACCTTAAGCGATTTAAACATTTGCTTGCGCAATTGAATGTTGGGTTCACTGGCTAATAATTCGGCGCAAAGTTTTCTTTGTTCATCATGACTTTCTCTTAATGCTTCATAGATATTCATTCGGGTTCCAGTTCATCAGTTTTTGTTTTGCGCATCAGGGTTGAGTCATCACTTCGTTGGCAATTTTTTGGATATAAAGCGCAAAGTCGGCGTCTTCACCTTGTAACAGGCGTGGCAAGGTCAGCCTAAAATCATCGCGCCGGCACCATTCGCGCATATAGTCATCCCATGATGCCCACCTGCGCAATTGTTTACCGGTCATTTTGTCTTCATAAGCCAGCAAATAAGCACGTTCAAACAAGGAGATCAGTATTTCAAACATCACTTGCGTGCGTTCGCGCTGCTCTTCTGTTAAATCGGCGATGGCACCTTGGGAGCGAAGTTTAAGATCGGCATTTTGCATGGCCATTTTTAAAAAGTCGGTGTAGGCGTCGGAAAGCAGCTGGTAAACCGCTTCTTCTTCGTTTTCGCGCTCTTTGCGCTGCTGCCAGATAAAAGCAAATATACCTAACGGCAAACCAAACACGGTAACAATATAGCTAGTGAGTTCCCATGTTTGCAGGTTAAACATGCGTCAATAATTGCGATTTAATGCTGAGAGCTGGAAAAGCGATTGGCTTCTAACTCTATTGCTTCAATAGCCAAATCAAAATCCATGGACTTATCAAAGAAATAATGCACGCCTAAACTTTTGGCCAGGCTGCGATAGTGTGGATGGGCATGGTTGGTTAACATAATCAATATCGGTTGCTTGAAGGGGTAATCCGCTTTTTGAATGTGCTGAATCACTTCAAAGCCAGTGCCTTCTGCTAATTCAATATCCAGTAGCAAAATATCAAAAGGCTTTTCATCTAGCAAATGAATAGCCTTGTGCCGCGTAGCGGCTGTGCCAGTGACGGCAACATTGCTTAAGTTGTTAATCGTTTCAAAGAGGACCTCACGCAACAGCGTTGAGTCTTCTACCAATAGCATTTTCATGGGATTGTCTTGCGATAAGTGGCTAGTGCTGTTTGCAGCTTTAGTCGGAATACTGTTTTTAAAAGCTGACATTTTTATGCATGGCTAACATAGATTGGTTTAGTAAATGACATTGTACGATAGGTTGACAACTAAGAATATCGGGATATATCCGACATACGACTACAAGCTTTGCTGTGCGTATGCTTATGCACATATTAAGTTATCAACCCATTTTTAATCGCATAATACGTTAAATCCGCATTCGTTTTAAGGCTCATTTTTTCCAGGATACGTGAGCGATACGTGCTGACAGTCTTGACGCTGATATTTAATTCAGTACCAATTTCAGTGGCACTTAAGCCGCCTGCCAGTTTAAAAAATACCTGGAATTCGCGGTCGCTTAACGTTTCGTGAAGTTGCTTTTCGCTCGGATGGCTAAGCTGTTCACTCATCAACTCGGCTAATTCAGAAGAAATATAGCGTTTGCCATTGGCAATGGTTCTAATCGCCTTGATTATTTCGTCGGAATCGGCATCTTTGGATAAATAGCCTTTGCAACCGTTGCGGATCAAGTTAAGCGCATATTGCGCTTCGCCATAGCCACTTAAAATAAGCACGGGTAATTCCGGGGAGACATGCTTTAAATCATGCAAGGTATCCACGCCATTTTTATCAGGCATGGAGATATCTAACACAACGATGTCATAAGAATTACTGCGCACCAGGTTAATCGCTTCTAAACCAGAGCCAGCTTCACCAGTGACGGTTAAATCGGATTCAAGTGCAATCAGGTTTTTTAATCCCTGTCGCACGATGCTGTGATCATCGACCAATAAAACATTTTTCATGAATAAAACCTAAAGATAGTTTTAAAATTAACGATTAGCTTCATCCGAAGTATCAGCTGTTCCATCTAAACCATTTCTAAATACTTGCCAATCTTGTTCGATTTGTATCATAGATTGTTGTAATAGTGGTTGTTTTTTCCAAGATTGACGAATTACTACAAATACTGCAATACCTAATATGATGGGTAAAATCATCGTTGTCCCTAAAATAATATCGCGGTTTGGACTGTTCCAAGCCGTTGCAAAAATCCACATTAAGCCTGTAACACCAGAGCAAAATGCAGCGAATAATATAAACATATAGCCAATAAAGCTATTCACCAAGCGTTTTAAATCTTGCTGAAACTGGCTTTTAAAGAGGGCGGCGTGGCTTTCAAGCAACGCCGCCACACTTGATTTAACTGCACCAAAATGACTGCTAGTATCATGGCTAACATGCTCTTCGACACGGTTACGAATAAATCGAGCAATCATTAGTTGAGCTACCAATTTCAGCACAGTATTTAACATTTTTTTCTCAGGTTCTTTAGTATTATTTAGAGGATTGTTTAGAACCTAAAATATAACCCAACAATACACCAGCACCAACCGCTAAGCCTAAAGTGATTAAAGGTTTTTCTTGCACAGTTTGTGCAGCACGGTCTCTGCTAACGGTATAAGCATGAGCAACTTCATCTCTAACCGTACCTTGTAATTCATGCGCTTTATCTAAAATCTGATTTTTGATTTCAGTCACGTTGCTAGAGCTAGTGTACTGGTTGATCAATGATTTTAAGCTTTCAATCACATTGCTGGCTTCGCGTTTTGTTTCAGCCGTTTTCTGTTCCAAGGTGCTGCCGATTCTTTCAGCACTTTGTTTAACGTCATTTGCAACGTCCTCAACATTACCTTTAACGTTGTCAGCTAATTGAGCCGCTTTATCTTTCAGATTTTCTTGGTTATTTGTCGTAAACATAATAAATTCCTTTTTGATTAGTTAATGAATAATGGAAAACTAGCGTTTTCTACCCATTAAGAACGAAATAATAGTGATGATTAAAAATACAAAAAATAGTATTTTTGCAATTTCAGTTGCGCCAGCCGCGATGCCGCCGAAACCGAACACTGCAGCGATAAGTGCGATAATAAAAAATACGACGGTATAATGCAGCATCTCGAATCTCCTTCTATATATTAGTTATAAGTAATTGTTGCAAATTCACAGTTGCTACTTTAAACAGATGCGCTGTAAGCCATTAGCCATCATTATCTGAAATGCTTGTAAGAATGCGCTGACAGCGTTTTGGCTGGTTAAAATATTAATTTAATGCCTAATACGGTTGCGCCTACAACCAGCAATGCCAATACCAGGAAAATAAAGAAGAAAACTTTGGCAATTTTGGAAGCGCCAGACTCTACTCCCTTAAACCCTAATAGGCCTGCAATAACGGCGATAATGAAAAAAATGATGGCGTAAGTAAGCATGGGATTTCCCTGTATAAATAAATTAGTTTAAAAATTTGGTAATTTTAAAACTAGCATAATGCGTCACCAGTAAAAGCTTTAGACGCTATAATCTGATTTTGATGTAAGAAAGCGATGACGTATTTTGACTGCAAACATACTGGCTTCTGCGACTAGGGTACTAGACAAAACAAAAGTGCTTGTTGATAAGTGCTGGTACGCCTTTGAAAAGCTGATTGCTCTTCTGGGCGGCCGGACTATAGCCATGCTGGCGGTCGCTTTGCTGACTACCATGATATCGGTGTTGTATAGCGATAACTGGATACTTTCTATTGCGCGCCAGGATGTGGTGATCGGTAAAATCAGAAGCAATATCGTGATTCTGCATGACCTGAAAACCAAAGTTTACAAGGCCGAAAGCGCGCAACGCGGTTATCTGTATACCAACAGGCCGGATTATATTGAGCCATTTAACAACGCACTGAATGAAGCCAGGGAAAACATCAGAAAAGTAGAGGCGCTGGTCATTCATACCACCGATGGCAAAGAAGAGCTGGTGGTACGTGAGTGGGTGAAAATAATTGCCGGTAGCCTGGAAGCCAAAGCGGCAGAAATGAAAGTGACGCTTAATTTGGTCAAGTCGGGTAAATACAGTGAGGCCAGGCAGGTTGTCAACCTGGATGAAGGCCTGGTGGAAACCAAGAAGTTCATGGATTTTGTGGATACCCTGATTAAAAGGCAAAATGACTTCTTGGATGCCAAGGTAAAACAGCGCTTAGATACGATTACCATTGCACGTATCTCTATCTTTGCTGGCGCCTTGATACTGATCTGGCTGGTTGTATTGGTTATCAAGCAATTGCTTGAGGAGATTGCAATCAAGAGTGAGCTGCAACAGCGTGTATTAAGAGAGAATGCAATATATGAAGAAAAGCTACAGCAGCAAACCAAACTATTACGCAGCTTGGCCTTGGATTACCAGGCCGACGTAGAGCGTGAGCGGCAAAAGCTATCGCGCGAGTTGCATGATGAGCTAGGCTCAATCTTTACTGCAACCAAAATGGATATTGCTTGGGTGATGAAAAAAATGAAGGTGGTTGAGCCTGAAATTGGCACCGAAGTAGTCGATAAATTGCGCAAAACCAGCAGCTATGTTGATCAAGGTATTCAATACCAGCGTCATATCGTGCAAGAGCTGCATCCGTCCATGTTGTCCACGTTTGGCTTCTGGCCGGCTTTACAATCCTTGATCCACGATGCGGCAGAGCGCAACCAGTGGAACTTGCAACTTAATCTGCCGGATGAAAACACAAAACTAAATGAAACCATCAGCTTGGTGGCGTACCGCATTGTGCAAGAAAGCTTAAATAACGCTAATAAATACGCAAAGGCAACCGCTATCTCTATTGATGTAATGGTCGATGCGGAAAACCTGAAATTAGAAATTGAAGACGACGGTGTGGGTGTCGATTTAAATGCCTTGGACGGCAATACGCATGGTCTGTCAGGCATGCGACATCGGGTGTTAGCCATTGGCGGTCGCTTTGAAATGCTAAGCGAGCCCGGGAAAGGCGTGCTGATCCGCGCCTTGATTCCTTTAGATGTGGCCGATGTTTAAGGCCCTGTAAAACAAAACTCTGTAGTCATATTCTGACAACACAATCAGCCATAAGTGGGCTTCCCTGGTTTTGCCATGTGTTTATTATGCGCACATGGCAAAATCATTCGTTAATCGTTTGATAGAGCTTCTTAAATTTTTAACAGGAGTTACTCAATGAATAAAACATCAACATTAAAATCTGCAACCTTAGTTATGGCATTGGCATTTGGTGCAACAACCATGCAAGCCGTCGCCTTTGATACAGATAATGTTAAAGAAGGCCAGGCGCCATTAGCGGCTGAGTTCAAAAAATTAGATGCTGATTCAAATACGCTGTTAAATGAAACTGAGGCAGGCAAAGATAAATTATTCACACAAAGTAATTTTGTAGAAGCGGATATCGATAGTGACGGCACTTTGACGCACGAAGAATACGCAAGCTACAAATCTGAAGATCAGAAAACAAAACTTAAAAGAGTTGCGTCTGACAGTTTAATTACTTCTAAAATCAAGACGGATTTGCTGGCTGAGAGAGAACTGAAAAGCACACAAATCAGTGTTAAAACGTACAAAGGCGAAGTCATTCTTAGCGGTTTTGTAGATGACGAATTGTCAAAACAAAAAGCTGAAGTTATCGCTTCAAAAATTGCCGGTGTTAAATCGGTCAAAAACAGCTTGGTTGTAAAAGGTTAATATCTAGCGTTAAGTATTATTGCAAAAGCCATACATTCTTAGGGATGTATGGCTTTTTTCTTTTAGCTGACTGTAGTCTTTTGCTGACAAAATAATCAGTAACATTGGGATTTTTGCACGGTGTTTAATTCATTAATATAAGCTCACTATCCAAGTAAACGCGTAACTTTTTAATTAAAGTAGGCAAAACCATACAAGGAGTTATACGATGAAAACGAATATCAAAGCACCATTAAAACTATTGGCAATGACCGCGGCAATTGGCCTTAATACAGGCATTGTATTTGCTGATGAAACTGCCGATACTTACAACAATTCAAGTTGGCAATCACCATTGGTCGTTGAGTTCTATGGATTAGATACGACTGGTAATGGCTTGTTATTGCCAAATGAAGCTGCAAAAGGCAAAGCGTTTAATAAAAAAACGTTTGCACAAGCCGATACCGATCATGATGGTTACATAGACCAGAATGAATATATTTTCTTTAAAACTGGTGCTTCACCGGATTCCAATAAAGCCGGTACCGATAATTCGAGTATGTCCGGCTCAGCAAAGGCCATGACCACAGCAGAAGGCGATGCGATGGCTGATGAAGCAAAAGCCCCGGCAGAAAAAAGAACGGTTGGTAAAGTGATCGACGACAGTATCATCACGGCAAAAGCTAAAGCGGAGATTTTAAAAGCACCGGAATTAAAAAGCCTTCAAATCAGCGTTGAAACCCGTAACGGCGAAGTGCTTTTAAGTGGCTTGGTAGATAATGCCGCCGCAAAAATGCAAGCTGAAGCACTGGTTGCAAAAATTGAAGGTGTGAAAACCGTTATCAATAGTTTAGAAGTAAAAATGTAATCCACACTGATTGCATAAAAAGCCGCTTAATGTTTAAGCGGCTTTTTTATTTGGGACTGGTTACTGAGTTACATGTGGCCCGGCTTTGTATTTTATTACCTCAGTAGTTTGCGGCACATAGATTAATTTTTCCGTTTCAAATCCCAAAGCTTTTGCCTGCGCTATCAGTTGTTGCTTGATAGGGTAGGCCAACTGCGGCGTGCGCGATAATATCCACAGGTAATCCGTGCCACTGGTTACCATTACATAATTGTAATAAGGCCGATCAAGCTCAATAATGTTATAAGGCGCGTAAAACGGACCGAAAAACGATACTTCTAGTTTGCCGTTGTAAGTACCATCGGCATTAGCGGTATCCACAAAACGCGCTTTGCCTTCGGCTTCTTTCCATTCGTTTTTCTTGGCGTTGTAGCCGCGATTAATCACCTTAATCGTTCCATCGTCATTTTTTATATAACGCGCAGTCACGTTTTGCAAGTTACGCTCAAAGCTGTGATCCAGCCGCGCAATTTCATACCAGGTGCCTAAATATTGATTGGCATCGATATTTTGTACGATCTTTAAGTTTTCTTGCTGCTCAGAACAGCTCAGCAGGCTAAAACTTAACGCGATCAATAACCACTTTTGCATGCAATTCATCCTAATTATTTTTATTAACACTAAAAATATGACGTGCAATGAATCGGTCTAGTTCCGCCGCAAACTTTTGCCTGTCCGCCTGGTTAAATGCGGCAGGGCCGCCAATTTCAGCGCCCTGGCTGCGTAGTTCATCCATCATATCGCGCATGGCCAATCGCTCGGCAATATTAACGCTGGAATACATTTCACCGCGCGGGTTAAGCGCATGTGCGCCTTTCGCCACCACCTGAGCCGCCAATGGAATATCCGCCGTAATCACCAAATCGCTGACTTCAACGGCCTGCACAATATGATTGTCAGCCACGTCAAAGCCTTTATCGACCTGCACAGAACGAATATGCGGTGAGGGCGGCACACGCAAGAAAGCATTGGCAACCAAAATAGTGCTGATGCCTGTGCGCATGGCGGCACGGTATAGAATCTCCTTAATCACCACCGGACAAGCATCCGCATCCACCCAGATTTTCATTTAAAAAGCATCTTTCGTGATCATATAAGGCTTATTCATTAAAACTCTCAATTCTGTCATCCTCACGAAAGCGGGGATCCATCTAGTGATGGATTAAAATGAATTTCCGTCTTCACGGGAATGACAGTTGATGATTCATTATTTCCCACGATTCCCGCTATGATGCACAGGTTTATTGCTCGGCTGATTCATATTCTGAAAAGGCTTTTGACCTGCTGGTTTTTTAGCTTGTGCCGGCTTTTGGCCGTTGCCTTGCGGGCGGCTGGCTGGTTTAGCTTTAGGCGGCTGGTTTCTAGGACCGCGCGGGGCTTCTGGCTCTAGATGCGTTGGTGCTTGAAAGCCTTCAACAGACACTTTCGGGATCTCACGCTTGATCAGCTTTTCAATATCTTTCAAGTATTTCGCTTCTTCAAAATCCACCAGCGAGATCGCTGCGCCGCTACTACCGGCACGACCGGTACGGCCAATGCGATGCACATAATCTTCCGGCACATTGGGCAATTCAAAATTCACCACTTGCGGTAACTGATCAATATCCAGGCCGCGCGCTGCAATATCCGTTGCTACCAAAACGGGAATATCACCATTCTTAAATTCAGCCAACGCCCTGGTACGCGCACCCTGGCTTTTATTGCCATGAATCGCGGCAGCAGGGATGCCATCTTTGATTAGCTTTTCCGCCAGGCGGTTAGCGCCATGCTTGGTGCGGGTAAATACCAGCACTTGCTGCCAGTTATTGGTCTTGATCAAATAGCTCATCAGGCTGGCCTTGTGCGCTTGCTTCACCAGATGCACGGTTTGCTCAACCATTTCAGATGCCGTATTGCGGCGCGCTACTTCAATAAAGCCAGGCTTATGCAAAAGGCCATCGGCTAATTGCTTGATTTCATCTGAGAATGTGGCAGAAAACAGCAGGTTCTGGCGCTGTTTTGGCAACATCGCCAATAGCTTTTTAATATCGCGAATAAAGCCCATATCCAGCATACGGTCCGCTTCATCCAGAACCAAAAATTCAACGGCGGATAAATCCACTTTGCGCTGGTTAGCTAGGTCCAGCAAACGGCCGGGTGTTGCCACCAGAATATCGATGGGCTTAGAAAGGCGATTGATCTGCGGGTTGATATTGACGCCACCAAAAACCACAAACGATTTTAAATTCAGGTATTTGCCATAGGTTTTAACCGATTCTTCAATCTGCGCCGCTAATTCGCGCGTAGGTGTCAGCATCAGGCAGCGTGGCTGTCCGGCTTTATTTTGTTTGGGTTTGCTATGCAATAAATGCAGCAAAGGCAGCGTAAAACCAGCGGTTTTGCCAGTACCGGTTTGTGCACCAGCCAGTAAATCGCCACCATCCAAAACGACAGGTATGGCCTTGGCTTGAATAGGGGTTGGGGTGGTATAACCTGCGTCCGTAATTGCGCGCAGAATGGGTTCAGCTAAGCCTAACTGGTTAAAGTTAAGGGTAGGGGTTGTTTCAATAGACAAAGTAAAACTTTCAAAAAACTAAAGTTGGCCTGTTGTTATCGTTAACAACACCAATCAAGACAAACAAATATAGGGGAAATAAAAATATGGCCGCTGCACAGATTGGTTTTTGCAGGGTAGGGCTATTATACGGGGTAAAGCTTGGAAAGCGAAAATGGTTTTAAAGCAGATTTATGTTGTTAATTGAATTTACTTTGCACTCAGCAACATCATATCAGCTTCACTTAGCCACTTCCATTCGCCCACTTTCAAATCATCCGGCAATTTTAATTCACCAATCTGAATACGTTTTAAAGCCTCTACACGGTTACTTATCGCGGCTACCATCCGTTTGACTTGATGGTATTTGCCTTCTGCCAAAGTCATATGAATCACGTTTTCAGTGATTCTTTCACAGGCTAGCGCGGCGATTGGGGCGTCTTCGTCAATCAGCTGTACGCCTTTGAGGATATGCGCAATTTGCTCATCGCTGACAGGGTGTTTGCAGGTGACTTCGTATATTTTTGGTACTTTATGTTTGGGCGAGCTCATGCGGTGGATAAATTGGCCGTCATCTGAAATGAGTATCAAGCCGGTGGTGTCTTCATCCAGCCTGCCAATGCATTGAACGTCTCTTACTACTAAGGGATGCGGCAGTAAGCTGTAAATAGTCGGATGGTGCTGGGTTTTATGTGAGCATTCATAATTGCCGGGTTTATGCAGCATCAGGTAGGATTTTTCGCGGTAATCCCAGGCTTCACCTTTGACGGTAAAGCTGAGATTTTCCAGGTCAAATTCCGCATCCGGGTCATCACAGAGTTCGCCATTGACGGTGATTTCTTCATTGATGATCATGATGCGGCATTGTTTGCGGGTGCCGAAACCTTGCTTGCTTAGGATACGTTCTAGATCGAGTTTTTTAGCCATGCGTGGATTATACAAATAAAACACAAAAAACCGTCATTCCCGCGTAGGCGGGAATCCAGTTAAATGGCAGATATGAAAAAATTGAAAGTCTTTAGCTCTGGTGTTTGGCTAGCTTAAGCGAATAATTAGATAGAGTTATTAAATATTCACCTAAGCTGGAATGACGGGACGCTGAGATTGATTAATCTTCATTCACAAATTTATACACCAGCGCACCAATAACCGCGCCGATGATAGGTGCAAGCCAGAATAGCCATAATTGCTCTAAAGCGATGCCGCCTTCTAACAATGCGGGGCCAGTACTGCGTGCCGGGTTAACCGATGTATTGGTAACCGGGATGCTGATCATATGGATCAATGCCAGCGTAAAGCCGATGGCTAAAGGCGCCAAGCCTGCTGGTGCGCGTTTGTCGGTAGCGCCCATAATGATAAACAAGAACATCGCGGTCATGGCGATTTCGGTAATCAGTGCGGCTACCATGCTGTAGCCGTGGGGTGAGTGTGCGCCAAAACCGTTGCTTGCCAAGCCGCCAGCATAACCTTCCATGCCACTGGCAATGGTGCGGATAAGCAGGGCGGCTAGTACTGCGCCAATCACCTGCGCAATAATATAGTGGGGTAATTCAGCGGCTTTAAAACGTCCGCCCGCTACCAGGCCGATTGAAACGGCAGGGTTAAGATGGCAGCCTGAAATATGGCCGATGGCATAAGCCATGGTGACCACGGTCAAGCCAAAAGCGAGAGAAACCCCTAAGTAGCCAAGCCCCAATTCCGGAATGCCAGCCGCTAGAACCGCGCTGCCGCAGCCACCCAGTACCAGCCAAAAGGTACCAATCAACTCTGCTACCGAACGTTTTGTTAAAGACATACTAACCTCCTCATATTATGTTTTTTTGATGGAATATTGCGCAAAATAATTTACGCTTAATAAACCAAATGAACAAGTTGCTTTCGGTTAAAATAAGATTAACTATTGTAAATTGCTAAACCTTGCACACCTATCATGAGCTTTAAACACATCACCTCGCGCGATAACCCGATCTTTAAATATCTTAAAAAGTTGAACGACAGTGCGCGCGAAAGGAAGCAGGAAGGCAAGACCTTGCTGGATGGTGTGCATTTGATTGAAGCGCATCTACAAGTTGTCGGTGAGCCTGAGCTAGTAATTATTCCAGAAGGCAAAAGCACGCTGGAAGCCAGCAACCTGATGCAGCAGCTGGAACACGTGAATACGATTATGTTTCCGACCTTGATGTTTGCCGAGCTGACGCCGGTGGCCAGCAGCACAGGTATTTTAGCGGTAGTAGAAACGCCTGTTTTAGAAATGCCAGCGCAACCACAATTCGTATTGATGCTGGAAGATATCCAGGATCCTGGTAATTTAGGCAGCATGCTACGCACGGCAGCAGCGGCTGGGGTGGACGCGGTTTACTTAAGCAAAGGCTGCACGGATGCGTGGTCACCCAAAGCATTGCGTGGCGGGCAGGGTGCGCAGTTTGTATTGCCAATTGTGGAAAATGTGGATTTGAGCCTGCAGTTACAGCATTTTGAAGGTAATAGCTACGCAACAGCGATGGACGGCGAGTCTTTGTACAGCCAGGATTTAAGCCAGGCTACTGCTTTTGTGATGGGTAACGAAGGCGCAGGCTTGCGTGATAAGACCATTGCAAATTGTACTAAACGTATCAGCATTCCCATGAGTCAAACAAATGGCTTGGCTGTAGAGTCGCTGAATGCGGCGGCGGCCACCGCGATTTGCCTGTTTGAACGCAAACGGCAAACGCAGTGAGTAAATGTGCCTGGCACAAAGGAGTAGCATGATGAAAACACAGAATTTAAAATTGAACGGAAATGGTTTTTCAGTCATTGAAATGATGGTGGTGGTTGCGATTATTGCCATTTTGGCGATGATTGCGGTTCCATCCGGCATTGAGCGCATTATTAGGGAGCAAGTGGCGGCAGCGATCCCTCTGGCTGATGCAGCAAAAGAGCCAGCAGCGGCGCAATGGAAAGCCGTTAAAACCTTGCCGGCAGACAATAAGGAAGCGGGCTTGCCAACGCCAGACAAAGTGGTAAGCAATCTGATCAGTTCGTTAGAAGTGAATAAAGGCGTTGTCTACATGACGTTTGGCAATAAAGCCCGCGCTGTATTACAGGGCAAGATTTTAACCATTCGCCCTGCGGTGATTGAAGAGTCGCAAGCGGTGCCTGTCGCGTGGGTATGCGGCAATGCTAAGCCACCAGCCAATATGACCTTGATGGGCGAAAACCGCACCAATATTGACCCTAAGTTTTTACCTTACGCTTGCAAGTAAGTTTATGGCGTTTTTAGCGGCCTAATGTTTAGCGTTGCTGATACTGATGCTGGCTTGGGTTGCCAATAGTTGCGCGGTATCCACACTATCAAACAAATAGTGCTTGTTGCAGAAATCGCAATTGACTTCAATTTTGCCGAATTCAGCCAGGATACTGTTTAACTCGTTTTCGCCCAGCATGCGCAGCATGCTCGCTACGCTGGATTTATTGCAGCTGCAGAAAAACTGCGTTGGTTTTGGCTCAAACAAGCGCACGTCTTCTTCTACAAACAGCCGGGTGAGTAGGGTTTCAGCCGGCAAGTTTTGTAGCTCGTCGTTGGTCACCGTATTGGCCAAGTGGTTCATGCGATTCCATGCGTCGGCATCTTCAACGATTGCTTTTTTGTTCGATTCTGCCTTGCCGCCATTATCAGGCAATTTTTGTAACAGCATGCCGCTGGCGCTTAATTCATCGCAATGCAGCCAAAGGGAAGTATCAATCTGCTGGCTACGCAACATATAGTTTTGTAGCATTTCAGCGATGGTTTCGCCTTCAATCGGCACAATGCCTTGATACGCTTCGCCTTCTTTAGGGTCTAGCGTAATCACAAACTGGCCGTTTTTTACCAGGTCAATAAAGCGGCTTTGTGCAATCTTGGTGGTTTGCGTTTCATCCCATTTGGCTGTTGCGCGCATGTTTAAATTGGAATTGCATTCCACCACCAATAATTTCAGCGCACCTTTGCTTTGAATCTGCAAAACCAGGGCGCCATCCATTTTAAGCGTGGCTGATAATAAACTGCTGGCGGCCATTAACTCGCCCAACGCATGTTTTAAAACGCCGGGTAATGTTTGATGCTGTAACACTTGTTGGTAAGTCGTATTTAAATGCACCAAGTTGCCGCGAATAGGCGTGTTGTCGAATAAAAAGTGGTGAAGCGTATCGGTTGAGTTTGTCATAGTGTGTATTTTAGCAAAAGCGGTCATTGAAATACCGTTGATCATAAAAAAAGCCCACGCGAATGCATGGGCTTTGATCACAGCAACTTCCGGCTAGAAGTTATAGATTAAGGTAGCACGACCGGTAATTGGTGAGCCAGGGGTGATGTTGTTATTGGTATGCGAGTACAGCGCATATTCTTTATTGGTTATGTTTTCTAAATTTACTTGTAAACGCAGCTTTTCACTGAATTTGCCATAGATCGCCGCATCGTAACGGGTGTAGCCCGGCAATATGGTGCTTTGTGAAACGGTTGGCAGTTGTGCATAGCGGTCAGACGTGCTCACAACGCCTAGCGCCACTGCCCACATATCGTTGATTTCGTATTTATTCCATAAAGATAAAGTACGATCAGGTGTTTGCGCTAATTCTGTGCCTTTTGTAATGACGTTTGCTGCTGTGCTGCTAGCCTGTGTTTCGGTAATTTCGCCTTTTTGGAAAGCAACGCCACCAAATACACTCCATTTGTCTGTAATGTCACCGGAAACACCAAATTCAATACCTTTGGTTTCTTGGCCATCAACCAGGATTGAGTTGGCTGCAGGGTTGCTTGGGTCGGCAACTAACACATTTTCACGCTCTAATTTATATAGCGCAGCCGTTAGCGCTAAGTTAGGATTGACCTCCCATTTCGCGCCAACTTCGTAGTTGATGAATTTCTCTGGCTTGAACGATGCGTTGGTGGCTGTCAATGACGTTAGTTGGTCGCCTGAACGTGGCACATACGAAACGCTGTAGTTGGTGTAGATTGAAACAGCCTCAACCGGTTTAAAAATCAAGCCCGCGCGAGGTGACAGCAAGTTGTCACTGACGTTGATATCGCTATTGTTTAATAAATTGGTGAAGTCCGTATCAAAGTTATCATGACGTAAGCCAATGATTGCTTGCCATTGAGGTGACAAGATAATTTGGTCTTGTACATAGAAGGCGGCTACGTTGACATCACTTTTCCTGTTGGTCGCCAGAGCGGCAAAAGAGGCGCTAGGGACAAATGGATCGCTGGCCGGGCGTGTGCCTGATGAGCCGGTGATATTGGTTGAGCCCACTGTTGGTTGGAAACGTCTGCTTTCGGTTTTTTGATTGGCAAACTCCATGCCGAATAACAATTTATGCTCAACAGAACCGGTTTTTGCATTAAACATCAAATCGGTCTGGTTGATCAGGTTTTCCCTGTCTGTTTCATCGCGGTAAGCACCAAATTGAACAGTACCCGCATTGGTGACAGAGTTTCTGGCAAAAACGTTTTGATAAAACTTATCATAATCGGCATAGCGCAAACGATTGCGAACGGTTAAGCCGTTATCAAATGCATGTTCAATCATGCCGTTAAACGCATGCGTTTCAGTTTCATTCGGGCTCAATTTGGCATTACCAAAAAACTGGTCGGTATCGCCAATCCTGTATGGGCGGTTGTTCAAGGTTGAATTGCCAGGGCCATTGACAGATGGCACACCACGATCGCTGGTATGTTCATCTTTAAAATACTCCACACCTAAGGTGATTTTGGTTTTTTCTGTCGGCTTGATGGTAACGGTTGGGTTAAAACCATAACGTTTCGTTTCAACACCATCGCGGTAAGAGCCTGAATCTTCATAAACAGCATTGATACGCACAGCTACTTCGTCACTTAATGCCTGTCCGTAATCGCCCGAAATACGCTTATGGTCATACGCACCCAAGCTCATAATCAGTTCCTGTACAGGATCCCAGCCGGCTTCTTTTGTCACACGATTGATTGCACCACCCGCGCCACCGCGGCCAAATGCCATGCCGTTAGGGCCTTTTAATACTTCCAAGCGGTCGGTATTGTAAAAGTCGCGGTAAGTCTGCACGTCGTCACGCAAACCATCCAGGAAAAAGTCGCCAGTGGTTGCGTTGCCGCGGAAAATCAATGCGTCGCGATTGCCTTCACCTTGCGCTGCCTGCACGCCTGGTACATATTGCACGGCTTGCGACACGCTTTGAATGGATTGGTCTTTAATCAAGTCTTGTGGAATAACGGTAATCGATTGTGGTGTGTCGCGCAGCTCAGTTTCTGTCCTGGTAGAAGAAGAGCTTTTTTTGGCGTTATAGCCTTTAACGGGTTTTGTGTCGCTGATGCGCGGAGCAGACACATCAACCTGCGGCAATAAAACTTCGCTGGTTTCTGCAAGCGCGGCATTGCCGGACATAAAAATAACGCTGGTTAAAGCGCTTTGGATAGCCAATTTTAAAGTGGCGATTTTTGGTTTATTTAGATTTTTTTGCGAACGATTGCTTACTGCTAGAGCCATTACTTTTTCCTGTCGTTTAATGATTTAACACCCTGCTGAATCTTAATATAAATGAGAATCAGTTTCAATAAAAACTGTAAAGTTATGTAAAGATAGATGGGGCTAGTTGAGGGGGTGTTGTTTAAAAGTGGAATATTGAGCAGGAACCCGGCGTATCTGCCAGTTAAGGGTCGCCCATTGCCAAATCTCTGGCAGCTTGGCAAATTGCAAATCCACAGGCGGTTGCTGCCCTAAAAACTGTAAAGCCTGCCATATTTGCTGCGTAGCGAGTCTTGCATCAATCGATTGTGCCAACGTCTGTTTGCTTAGCTTTTCACCGGCGGCGTTGCGTGCAATGGGAATATGCGCGTAGTGTGGTGTGTTTAAGCTGAGGTGTTGCTGCAAGTGAATCTGCCGCGCAGTGGAGTTGAGTAAATCGGCGCCACGCACGACATGCGTAACGCCTTGTGCCGCATCATCAACGACCACAGCCAGCTGGTAAGTAATCAAGCCATCAGCGCGCTTGAGTACAAAGTCACCCACACTGTTTTGCAGGTTTTGCGTTATTTTGCCCTGAATCGCATCTTGAAAGCTTATCTCGGCGTCATCTACCCGAATACGCAGTGCAGACGCCGCATTCGGTTTGATGGCTTGGTGCAGGCAGGTTCCAGGATACACAAAACCGTCTATGCCGATGATATTGGAGGAATCGGCGATCTCTTTGCGTGTGCAAGTACAGGGGTAAATTATCCCTAGTTCCTGCAAAACCTTTAAAGCGGCCTGGTAATAACTGTTGCGCTGGCTTTGGCGCAATATCTCGCCATCCCATTGAAAACCAAACGCATCCAGCTGCTGCACAATGGTATCGGCAGCACCTGCCATTTCGCGCGGCCTATCTAAGTCTTCAATGCGTAATAGCCATTTACCTTGATTGAATTTAGCATCGCAATAACTAGCCACCGCAGCAAGCAAAGAGCCAAAATGCAAAGGCCCGGTGGGTGAGGGGGCAAAGCGGCCGATATAAATCATGATTTTTTACATTAGTGCACAACTTGCACGTAAGGCGGGATATGCCAGGTTTGCAGTTGTTTACCCAATAGCTGCAGATTACATTCCATGCGTTGTGCACCGTTGGCACTTACTTCAAAAACGTATATTCTAAGCAACTGCGCATGACCGCGATTATCGCGACCTAAACGAATTTTGTTGCAGGCAACGGTTTCGTCTAATAATTGCAATTGATAGCGGTTGGCTAGCTCGCGACCAAGCATCACTGCGATTTCACGCTTGGCAATACTGTCTTGCCAAAACCATGCCGCCAATAGCATTAGTGCCAGTAATATGAGTTCAAACATGGGTTAGCTTTAGAATAAAGATTAAGGATATGGTCAAGTACGCAATATGGTATTAAGTTAATATGCGTTTTTGATGATAGTTTTCAATAGATTATGCAGTAGAATTTGATAATAGTTTAACTAACCTAACAAAACTAGTGATTTATGATGATTCAGCAACGTGAACAACAAGCACTTGAATTTTACTTTAAGCTATTAACCGCTAAGGGCTTTGGCCCGGAAACCTTTGTGCAGCGCACCAGTTTTTTAAATAAGCTGCTACCTCTTCTGGCGGATGTGGAAGTCGGGGGTGCTGAATACCGGCTGGCCATTGAAACGGTTATGGATTCTGTGCCAGTAGAAGACTGGCCGGAAAGCTTGATGATTTCGCGCGAGTACTTTCCTTTTTGGATGAACGATTTAAAGGCGGTGGCGCAATTTAATACGGCCACAACCAAAGACCAGTTACCCATGGACTGGAAACCCGCTCATGTGAGCTTAAGCAGTCTTTGGCACACGGTCGATCAAGAGAAGTTTTCAACCACCGATAGCTGGGCCCTAAAAGGTTATACCAAAGCGTTGCGAAACGAAAATGCCGATCAAACCCTGATTGATACACGCATTAAATTGGCCAAAATCTTGTTGATACGCTTAAAAGAGGCGCCGGACAAAAGCAATAAAGTTTACCGTACGACAGTTGATGCCACTTTGCCTTTGTTTGAGGTGAAAAAAAACCGCCGTTTATTTTTAGTCGTGGTGCGTGAGTTTTTTCATTTCTGGTCCGGCAATCCGGATGCCGAAAAATTTATTTTAAACGCCAATACGGTCAGCATGCTCTAGTCTCTAATTTGCACTTTATCAGTGCTGCATATTGTGCATTGCACTAATAATGTGCGCACTAGCTATATCCTTTAAAAAAATCCCTTTATAATCAAGCTTGCATAGATGGCTTGATTGTTGCTTATAAAGCCCTGTTTTTGTACAAATGACAACAATTTTTATTTTGGGGATGAAAAATGGAAGCACTCGTTTCGGCGAATGATGTTTTATTTGTGTTGTTAGGCGCCATTATGGTGCTGGCAATGCACGCAGGCTTCGCCTTTTTAGAGGTCGGCACGGTACGCAGCAAAAATCAGGTGAATGCCCTGGTTAAAATTATGGTCGATTTTTCAATTTCGACTATTGCCTATTTTTTTATTGGCTACAGCATTGCCTATGGCGTCAGCTTCTACAGCGGCGCAGAGATCCTGGCAGCTAAAAATGGCTTCGATTTAGTCAAATTCTTTTTCTTGCTGACTTTTGCAGCAGCTATTCCGGCTATCGTTTCCGGTGGTATTGCCGAACGTGCAAAATTCAACCCGCAAGTGGCCGCCACTTTTCTAATCGTGGGTTTTGTTTACCCGTTTTTTGAAGGAATCGCTTGGAACAGCCATTACGGTTTTCAAGATTGGTTGTTAGCCAGTTTTGGTGCCAAATTCCATGATTTTGCTGGCTCTGTGGTGGTGCATGCCATGGGTGGCTGGATCGCATTAGCAGCCGTTATTTTGCTAGGCGCACGTACAGGTCGTTATGATAAAGAGGGGCGTTTACATGCTTACCCGCCTTCCAATATTCCTTTTTTGGCATTAGGCGCATGGATACTTACGGTGGGCTGGTTCGGGTTTAACGTGATGTCAGCGCAAGCCGTGCAAGGCATTTCGGGCTTGGTGGCGGTTAACTCATTAATGGCTTTGGTGGGCGGTACATTGGCTGCCTTGTTGATTGGCAAAAATGACCCGGGTTTTGTGCACAATGGCCCATTGGCAGGTTTGGTGGCTGTTTGTGCCGGCTCAGACGTGATGCATCCGCTAGGTGCGCTGGCAACCGGTGTGGTGGCTGGTGGTATTTTTGTGTGGGCATTTAATTTAACGCAAAACCGCTTAAAAATTGATGACGTGTTAGGTGTTTGGCCCTTGCATGGTTTATGTGGCGCATGGGGTGGTATAGCCGCTGGTATATTCGGTGCAAAAGCGCTGGGTGGCTTAGGCGGTGTCAGTTTAAGCGCGCAATTGATTGGTACTGGTTTAGGTGTTGTCATTGCGTTAGCAGGCGGCTTTGTGGTGTACGGCACGCTTAAAATGCTAAGTGGAATTCGCATGAGCGCTGAAGAAGAATACGACGGCGCAGATATCAGTATTCATAAGATCAGCGCAACCGCTGACGATTAGTAGGTCCAGCGCAACCGCTGACGATTGAAAAGTCCAGCGCCACCGCAGAGATTAAAAGCGAATTGTAATTAGTGATAATTTAAATAATTGTCATAAATTTTATCTCTAAATAAACGCCATGCTAGAATAAAAGCATGGCGTTTTTTCATGTAATTATTCCCGCAGCAGGCGTTGGAAACCGTATGGCGAATGTGCTACCCAAGCAATATATTCAGCTAGGCGGCAAGCCGATGATTTCGCATTGCATCCAGGTTTTTTTCAATCATCCGCGCATCGCGGGTATTCATGTCGCGTTGAATCCGGAGGATGATTTTTGGCGCAGCTTGACCTTAGAGCCAGAAAGCCGCCTGCACCTGCACTATACGGGTGGGGCAACGCGTGCAGAAACCGTGTTGAATACATTGAATGTGTTGGAGCCAAGCTTGCAAGCAGACGATTGGATACTGGTTCACGACGCGGCAAGGCCAGGTTTGACACATGCTTTGCTGAATCATTTGATCAGCACATTGGAACATGACGAAGTAGGCGGTTTATTAGCCTTACCTGTGGCTGACACCTTGAAGCAATCGGTCGATAACCAGCAGGTGGCGCAAACGGTTCCACGCGCCAATTTATGGCAAGCGCAAACACCGCAAATGTTTCGATTTGCCACATTGAAAAACGCATTAAGCCAATTTGGCGGCAGCGTCACAGATGAGGCTGAAGCCATTGAAGCCCTGGGATTAAAGCCAAAACTGGTGCAAGGCGAGCTGCGTAATTTAAAGATCACCTATCCGCAAGATCTGGAATTACTAGAAGCATTGTTTAATGCAGAAAAATCAAAAGGTAGCGCATGATACGTATCGGTCACGGTTTTGATGTGCATGCACTTGTTGCAGGCAGAAAGTGCATAATCGGCGGTGTGGATGTCCCGCACAGCAAAGGGCTGGATGGTCATTCCGATGCCGATGTCCTGTTGCATGCCATCTGCGACGCCTTATTAGGCGCGGCGGCAATGGGCGACATTGGCAAGCATTTTCCGCCTAGCGACGATAGCTATAAGAATGCGGATTCGCGGGTACTGTTGCGGCATGTGGTAGCGCTGTTGCATGCCAAAAACTACAAGGTGAATAATATCGATGCCACCGTTATCTGTGAAGCGCCAAAGCTTTCGCCGCACACGGCGCAAATGTGCGTTAATATTGCAGCCGATTGCCAGATTGAAATCAACCAAGTCAACGTAAAAGCCACCACCACAGAAAAGTTAGGCTTTACAGGCCGTGGCGAAGGTATCGCAGCAGAGGCCGTTTGCACCATTGTTGTTGGCCTGCTGATGTAAAAGCCACATCACTAAAGTCATTTTTCGCCCAATTTAAAACATTGAATTCAGACTGTCAGTATGGATTTAAAGTAAATTTGTTTGCACTATTCTTTAAATTGTCACTCGTATAACCAATAATCTCTTTACAGAAAACACATCAATCTTTTATGTTCAATTGGTTTCAACAGCTAGCTAAGCCGTTTCCAGATGCTTTGATCACCACGCCACCCAAGAATTTTTGGCAGTTCGCGTGGGACTGCACAGAAGGCATGCGCCCGTTTTTATTAGGCATGACGGTTTTTACCGGTTTGATTGGTGCCTTTGAAGCCTTGCTGTTTGCCATGATGGGCAAGGTGGTGGATTGGTTAAGTGATATCCCGCCGCAACTGCTATGGCAGCAAGAGGGTAATCGTTTAATGCTATTAGCGGGCGTATTGCTGTTGAGTACGCTTTTTATTGTGTTGCAGACCTTATTCAAGCACCAGGCATTGGCGGGTAATTTCCCCATGCGGTTACGCTGGAATTTCCATCGGCTGATGTTGCATCAAAGCATGAGTTTTTACCAGGATGAGTTTGCAGGCCGCGTGGCGGCAAAAGTGATGCAAACCGCGCTGGCAGTGCGCGATGTATGGTTTATTGTGGCCGATATCATGATTTACGTGGTGGTGTATTTTGGCACCATGGTGACCATTGTGGGCTATTTTAATCCGCTGATTACCATCCCGTTTTTGGTATGGCTAGCCGCCTATGTCACATCGCTCAGTTATTTTGTACCTAAACTGAGCAAAACATCGCAACGCCAAGCCGATGCGCGCAGCCTGATGACAGGGCGTATTACCGATGCTTATACCAATATCAGTACGGTTAAACTCTTTAGCCATGCCGGGCGCGAGGCAGGCTATGCCAAGCATGCCATGCAAGATTTTTTAGGCACTGTGCATAATCAAATGCAACTGGTCAGCTCAGTGGAAATCGTAAATCACATCCTTAATATGTTGCTGATTATTGCCACTGGCCTAACGGCTTTATGGCTATGGAGCACAGGGCAGGTAAGCGTGGGCGGTGTGGCCGCGGCAACGGCCATGGCACTGCGCCTGAATGGCGTTTCGCATTGGGTGATGTGGGAAATGACATCACTGTATGAGCAGGTTGGCACAGTGCAAGATGGCATGAATACATTGACCATGCACAATAATATTAATGACGC
Organism: Pseudomonadota bacterium; assembly: GCA_040387035.1. Classification (GTDB taxonomy): domain Bacteria; phylum Pseudomonadota; class Gammaproteobacteria; order Burkholderiales; family Methylophilaceae; genus Methylotenera_A. The sequence continues at coordinate 33,272 of JAZKEN010000008.1, forward strand.
AGCCGACTCAAAACCCTTATCGGTAAAACATGGCGAGGTGGTTTTTGATGCTGTTAATTTTAACTATGGCAAAGTCCACACAAGTCAGCATAAACCAATCATCAATAACCTTAACCTGACCATTCAGGCAGGCGAAAAAGTAGGGCTGGTAGGGCGCTCAGGCGCGGGTAAATCCACTATCGTTAACCTGCTGCTGCGTTTTTATGAAGTCGAAGCAGGCAGTATCCTGATCGATCAGCAGAATATTAATGACGTTACCCAAAACAGCCTGCGCGCCAGCATCGGTATGGTCACGCAAGATACCTCATTACTGCACCGCAGCGTGCGTGATAACATTCTGTACGGCCGACCCGATGCCACCGAAGAAGAAATGATTGCCGCTGCCAAACGTGCCGAGGCGCATGAATTCATCCTCAATTTAAGTGATGCCAAAGGTCGTAGTGGCTACGATGCACATGTCGGTGAGCGCGGCGTTAAGCTTTCTGGCGGGCAGCGCCAGCGCATCGCCATCGCGCGCGTGATGCTAAAAGATGCGCCTATCCTGTTGCTGGATGAAGCCACCAGTGCACTGGATTCGGAAGTGGAAACCGTAATCCAGGCCAGCTTGTATAATTTGATGCAAGGTAAAACTGTGGTCGCCATCGCGCACCGTTTATCGACCATCGCCGCGATGGATAGATTGATTGTGCTGGATAATGGCAATATCATTGAACAAGGCAGCCATGCCGAATTGCTGCAATTGGGCGGCTTGTACGCTAGTCTTTGGAGTCATCAGAGTGGTGGCTTCCTTGGAGAGTAGCTAGCAATTCGCGCAATCGCTTATTTTCCTCTAGCAAAGGTTGCAAAACATGGTCAACTTCAGCCTCAGAATATCGGGGCGTAATATGTTGCGGACAATTCCACTCTACCGCTTCAATTTGAATCACAATGCCGCGTTCTACCCGCGCTCTGTAATCTGCTGTCTGTAGGCGTGCAATTAATTCCGGCGCTTCATCTTCATGAATAATGCGTGCTGTGCCCCATAATTTTAACCTGCGGCGGTTTGGGTAATCCATCAAGATCATTGAAACGCGGGCATTCGCATTCAGGTTTCCAACGCTGAGGTATTGCCGATTACCTTTGAAATCAGCAAAACCAATTGTGCGATCATCCAGCACTTTTATAAAACCTGCGGGGCCACCACGATGTTGCACATACGGCCAGCCGTTTTCAGAAATGGTGGCCATGTAAAAGCTATCGCGTTTCTCGATAAACGCTTGTTCAAAATCCCCTAGTTGATTCCGTGGGTCATTTGATAACTCAAAGTGCTGATTACTTTCTCGGCTGCCGTAACGTGTTTGTGCGGCTTTTACACTGTCGGTAAAGCTAATCGTTGCAAATGCGTTTGGCATGGTTGTTCTCCTGAATGGCTGGCAACTATTGCTGCCAGCCTTAAAATTATTTCAATTAAAAAATCAAAACGGCTGTGCCAAACTTTAGTAACTTTCCAAAACTAGCCAAGCCAGTAGTGCCAGGGATGGGGTTTTCACTGATTAAATCGATGCCGCAAGCTTTCGCCTCTTCGGCTGCACCAAATGCCTCGGCACAACCACAAGATACGCCAGCGATATTATTTTTTACGGAGCTGTATAAGTCATGCAGGGGATGGCCTGCTTGGGAGATTAATGCAGGCCAGCGTGTGCCTGTGCCTTGAAACGTAATAGATACTTCGCCACCAGATTGTTGAATGTCGTAAGCGGCTGCCAAGCCATTAAAGGCGCGGCCGAGTGCTTCCTCACCACCTGCTTTTGGATCAGAAAAAATAAAAATGGCAGTTTTGTTCATCATAAACTCCTATCTAAATGATTCGTAAATGTACCGAACGTTCGGTTGGTTGACAATATAACGAACGTTCGGTATTGTGTCAATATCATTTTTCAAAATAAATTCAAATGGCACAGCAAACCAATGAAAACAGCACGCTAATAGAAGCGCTGTTTGACATATTTCGTACCCATGGTTATGAAGGCACCACAATATCCCTGCTTTCAGAAGTGACTGGCTTGCAAAAATCCAGCCTGTATCATCACTATCCCAAAGGTAAGGAAGACATGCTCAAAGCAGTAGTGGCGTTTGTGAGCGCTCAAATCCAGCAGCATGTCATTAAGCCGTTATTAGATAAGCAAGTCAGCCCGCAAAAGCGATTCAGTGATTTGATTGCAACGATTAAAATGTTTTACTGTGATGGCAGGAAAAATTGCTTGTTGAATGTGCTAAACCTTGGTGAGACCAAAGCAGAAATCAATAAACTACAGAGTAGCGACTACACCGCTTGGTTAGATGCGCTAACCCAGTTGGGCGAAGAGGCAGGCCTCAGTCAATCTGAGGCTATGAACTGGGCTGAGCGATTTATTGTCATTGTCGAAGGCGCGCTTGTCATCCAGCGTTTAACCGGAGACATGCAGACTTTAGACAAACATATGGAATATGAGCAAAAGCAGTTTCAACAATTCTTGAATTCTTAAAAAGGAAAAATGATGACCACCAATGCAGAAATCCGCCCACCAGTGCCACCATTCACGCGTGAAACCGCCATTCAAAAAGTGCGCATGGCCGAAGATGGCTGGAATAGCCGCGATCCGCAACGGGTATCAATGGTCTACACCCAAGATTCGCAATGGCGCAACCGCGCTGAGTTCCCTAAAGGCCGCGCGCAGATTGTGGAGTTTTTAACGCGAAAATGGACAAAAGAACTGGAATATCGCCTGATTAAAGAGCTATGGGCATTTGATGGCAACCGCATCGCCGTGCGTTTTGCCTATGAATGGCATGACGACGCAGGCAACTGGTTTAGAAGCTACGGCAACGAAAACTGGCAATTTGACGTCAACGGTTTAATGGAATTGCGCTACGCCAGCATTAACGATTTGCCGATTAAAGAAACGGATCGCAAATTCTTTTGGACGCTAGGCCGGAGACCAGATGAACATGCGAGTTTGAGTGAGTTGGGGTTGTAATACGATTAGCTATTAACTAAACTTAATTAATCATTTTAATTAAAAATAATAAGGGTGAGAATGAAGTTAGATAAAGATGATGTTGATAGCTATTACCAACGAAAATTTTTTGATGAGCCTAAATCATCCACTTTGAATGGCACTACTATATTTTTTGCGGTGGTTGGTGCAATTATATTTTGCTGGTTTTTAAAGGGTATATATGAAGAGTGGCAAATCAGGCGTGCATTAGCTATTTTTAATGAGCAAATGGCTATTACAGAATCCCAGACAAAAAATGAATTAAGAAAAATACAAATACAAAACGAAGAGCGCTTGAGATTACATGCTGAACAAATCGAGCGTTTAAAGATTCAAAAACATGAAGCTGTATTAGAACAACAGGCTATTTTCGAAGCGCAACTGGCCGCAAAAAATGCAAAAGAAACTGCTAGAAAATCTTTTTATAAACCTGTTGCAGGCTGCGAATCTGAGAACCCTGATCGTGATCTAATTAAATGTGGTAATGATTATGCTAGGGCAAACAGAAAGTTTGAGGAAAATTGGGCTAAAAATCACTAAAGTTAATCATTAAATTAAGCCTTCAATAAAACAATCACCGCGCCACTGCCACCATCCTCAGGCTTGGCTTGCGCATACGCAATCACTTCATCCTTTTGTATTAACCAGTTTCGCAGCTTATGTTTGAGCACGGGTTCGCGGTTGCGTGAGCCTAGGCCCTTGCCATGTACGATGCGCACGCAGCGGATATTGCGCTTTTTGCAGCTGCTTAGAAATTCCGCTACATATTCGCGGGCTTCGTCACTGATTAATCCGTGCAAATCGATTTGCGCCTGTACCACCCAATAGCCGCGGCGTAGCTTGCTTAAAATGCTGGGTGATTGGCCTGCTCTTAAGTAAAGCAGTTCTTCTCCGCTTTCCAGTTCGTGCGCAGGGTAGAAGTCATCGCTTAAGCTATCTCTTAGCGCTTGCTTTTCATCGCGTATAAATTGTTTGGCGACAGGTTTTGGGAAAGTTTTTTCTGTAAACGGAACGTCTATTTTGAGCGGGCGGGTATTTTTAACAGCTTGTTGAAATAGGCTGGTGTCACTGTTTTGTTGTAATGATTCAGCCAGGACTTGGTCTTGCAATCGTTTTTTTTCTAAGGCTTGCGCTTGTTCTTTAGCGGCTTTTAGGGCGTTCGCTTGTGCTTTTGAAATAGGGATTGCATTTAAGGATGCTTTGTTTTTAGTTTGCGGTTTGGTGTGTGCCATACAAATCTAACTATCATTTAGCCTTAAAAACTTTCTATTTCGTCATTCCCGCATAAGCGGGAATCCATTTTGATCTTAAATCTTAAGTGGGTTCCCGCTTACGCTGCAATGATGGTTTGAAGATGTTTTTTCAAATTATGAAAAACCACTTTGGACCCATTATTTCAAATTATCCAGATAACGTTCTGCGTCCAATGCGGCCATACAACCCGTTCCAGCGCTGGTTACCGCCTGGCGATAGATATGGTCTTGCACGTCACCTGCCGCAAACACGCCAGGTACGCTAGTAGCAGTGGCATTGCCCACACGGCCTGCCTGCGTGACGATATAGCCGCCTTCCATCTCTAGCTGGCCTGCAAAAATATCGGTATTGGGTTTATGACCGATGGCAATAAATACGCCTTTTAAATCAATGTCTTTAGTCGCACCGGTTTGTGCGTTTTTGATGCGCATACCGGTTACACCGCTGTCATCACCCAGCACTTCGTCTAGTGTGTTGAACAGTTCCAACGCGATTTTGCCTTCAGCTACACGCGCCATTAATTTATCCACCAATATCGCTTCAGCTTTGAACTTGTCGCGTCTATGCACAAGCGTCACTTTACTGGCGATATTGGCTAAATACAGTGCTTCTTCAACAGCGGTATTGCCGCCGCCAATGACGGCAACTTCTTGATTGCGGTAGAAAAACCCATCACAAGTCGCACAAGCAGAAACGCCCTTGCCGCTGAATTTCTCTTCGCTTGGCAAGCCCAGATACTGTGCAGATGCGCCGGTAGCGATAATCAAGGCATCACAAGTATATTCGCCATTGTCACCCACTAAACGAATCGGTTTTTCAGTCAGGTGTGTGGTGTGGATATGGTCAAAAATCATTTCGGTGTTGAAACGCTCGGCATGTTTCTGGAAACGTTCCATTAATTCCGGGCCTTGCACGCCGTCAGCATCGGCTGGCCAGTTATCCACTTCTGTCGTTGTCATCAATTGGCCGCCTTGCGCGATGCCAGTGATGAGCACAGGGTTTAAATTGGCGCGCGCAGCATAAACTGCAGCCGAATAGCCAGCAGGGCCTGAGCCTAAAATAAGAAGATGGACGTGACGTGTTGCCATGATGAATTACTTTCTAAGATTGACTATTTAGTCATTTAAAATAAGGCCGGTCGCCTGCTTTTTCAAGCAGGCGGATATAAAATATTATTTCAAATAATAGGGATTGTTGAAAATTATTTCTCTAACAAGCTACGCAGCATCCAAGCGGTTTTCTCGTGCAGCTGCAAACGCTGTGTGAGTAAGTCAGCTGTCGCTTCGTCTGATGCGGCTTCTGAAGCAGGGAATACGCTGCGTGCGGTACGGCAGACGGCTTCGTGACCGGCTACTAATTCTGCAATCATATCGTTGGCTTTTGGCACACCATCGGATTCTTTAATAGTAGTGAGCTTGGCAAACTGGCTGTATGTGCCCGGCGCATAAACATCTAATGAACGAATCCGCTCAGCCACTAGATCGACCGCTAAAGCGAGTTCGGTGTATTGCGCTTCAAACATTAAATGGAGAGTATTGAACATTGGGCCAGTGACGTTCCAATGGAAATAGTGCGTTTTTAAATATAAGCTGTAAGTATCGGCCAGTAAATGTGATAAACCCTTAGCAATGATTTTTCTGTCTTTTTCTTTAATGCCAGTATCCATTTGTTACTCCTATAAAAATTAAATATCATATTAATTTGCTTGGTGTATTTTGTCTAAATATTAATTCACTTAATATTAAAACTTAATCATGCATAGACATGCTTTGTGCAATTTGATTTTGCTATAATAAATAAAAATTCCCTCATCATTATAGGTTTGTAACAGTTTGTTTTTTAATAAAAAATCTTCAGCATTGAATGGCCGCTTGCAAGCGCCGCCCAGTCCATCCCAACAACATGGCGCCAACCTTGTGCGTGAAGCCTGGTGGCTAGGCTTGGTGCTGGTGGGATTGTATCTCGCCGTTATTTTAATCAGCTACCATAATCAAGATCCATCCTGGTCGCATATGGCCTCCGATAACGCAGTTATCCAGAATGCGGGTGGCTCAGTAGGCGCGTGGATTGCCGATATGCTGCTGTATTTATTTGGTTTTTCAGCCTGGTGGTGGGTGGTTCTAGCGTTTTACAGCATGTGGCTGATTTATTTGCGTTTAGAGCTGACTATCTCAGAGCGTCCATTTTTGGTATTCAATTTAGTCGGCTTTGCATTGCTGCTGATCTCTTCCTGTGCTTTGGAAGCAGGGCATCTAATTGCCTTGCCCGCCACCTTGCCACTCAGTGGCGGGGGTATGCTGGGTAACGCGGTAGATGGCGCTTTACGTACCATGTTTGGCTTTACAGGCTCAACCATGATGTTGTTGCTGCTGTTTGCGGTAGGTTTCAGCCTGTTCACTGGCTGGTCTTGGATCATGATCACCGAAAAGCTGGGTAAAAATCTTATCGCGGCATACGACTGGTCTTATAACAAATACCACGATTGGCAAGATAGAAAAGCCGGCAAAGTGGTGGTGCAAAAACGTGAAGAGTTTGTAGAAGCTGAACGTAAACGCACGGAAGACCGCGCGCCGATTGAAATCAAGGCTCCTGTGGTTGAGATTGCACAGAGCGAACGCGTATTAAAAGAAAAACAGACTACGCTATTTGCCACAGATTTAGATTCCAGCCTGCCGCCATTGCATTTGCTGGATGTAGCCAACAATACGGTAGATCTGCCTTCTGCGGAAACGCTGGATTTTACTTCGCGCCTGATTGAGCGCAAGTTGATGGATTTCGGTATCGAAATCAAGGTGCTATCTGCGCAGCCTGGCCCGGTGATTACACGCTTTGAGTTAGAGCCTGCGGCAGGTGTTAAGGGTAGCCAGATCACCAATCTGGCGCGCGATTTAGCCCGTGCCTTATCGGTAGTGAGTATCCGCGTGGTAGAAACCATTCCGGGCAAAAGCTGTATGGGCCTGGAAATCCCGAATCCTAAACGCCAGATCGTGTTTTTGTCCGAAATTATGGGTAGCCAAGTCTATGCCGAGATGCATTCGCCATTGGCCATCGCCATGGGTAAGGATATCGCCGGTAAACCGGTGGTGGCTGACTTGGCCAAGATGCCGCATGTATTGGTGGCAGGTACTACCGGTTCAGGTAAATCGGTAGCGATCAATGCGCTGATATTAAGCTTGTTGTATAAGTCTGAACCCAGCAAAGTACGCATGATTCTGATTGACCCGAAAATGTTGGAGCTTTCCGTATATGAAGGTATCCCGCATTTGCTGGCGCCGGTAGTGACCGATATGCGCCAAGCGGCCAATGCGCTGAACTGGTGTGTGGCCGAGATGGAGCGCCGCTATAAATTGATGTCGATGTTAGGCGTGCGTAATCTGGCAGGTTATAACCAGAAAATCAAGGAAGCCGAAAAAAATGGCGAAAAAATCCCGCATCCATTTAGCTTAACGCCGGATGAACCGGAACCATTGGAAGAAATGCCGATGATTGTGGTGATGATCGACGAATTGGCCGACTTGATGATGGTGGTTGGCAAGAAAGTGGAAGAGTTGATTGCGCGTTTGGCACAGAAGGCGCGCGCTTCAGGTATTCACCTGGTGCTGGCAACGCAACGTCCATCGGTAGACGTGATTACCGGTTTGATCAAAGCCAATATCCCCACACGCGTAGCCTTCCAAGTATCCAGCAAGATCGATTCGCGAACCATATTAGACCAAATGGGCGCTGAAGCGTTGTTAGGTCAGGGCGACATGTTGTATATGCCGCCGGGCACCGGTTACCCTATGCGTATTCATGGTGCGTTTGTATCTGACCATGAAGTGCATCAAGTGGTGAATCATCTAAAAGCCATGGGGGCGCCGAACTATATTGAAGGTATTTTGACCAACGAAACAGAAGGTGCCGAAGCTGGCGAGTTTAGTAGCGATGACGGTGGCGAGAAAGATCCGCTGTATGATGAAGCGGTGAATATCGTATTAACCAGTCGCCGCGCCAGTATTTCATCGGTGCAGCGTCAACTAAGAATTGGTTACAACCGTGCGGCAAGGTTGATTGAGGACATGGAGCGCGCAGGTTTGGTTTCTGCGATGCAAAGTAACGGTAATAGAGAGGTGTTAGCTAAAGGTAATGCATCAGTCGATTAAAAAATTAGTAATAGGTGGGCTACTCATAGCTTCACAAAATAGTCTTGCAGATGGCGTAGCCAGCCTGCATGATTTTTTCAACAGCACCAATGCCATGCGTGCGCAATTCAGCCAAGTGGTGACCGATACACAGGGTCGCAAGATACAAGAAGTGCAAGGCTCCATGCAGCTGCAGCGCCCGAATAAATTTCGTTGGGATTATGCCAAGCCGTATGAGCAACAAATCATTAGCGATGGCAAGCAGGTATTTTTATACGATACCGATTTGCAGCAAGTGACTGTTCGCGAGCTCAGTAAGGCTTTGGGTTCAAGCCCGGCGGCCTTGCTGGCAGGTGGCGATGCGGTAGAAAAAAGTTTTACCATTAAAAATGCCGTGCGCAAAGATGGTTTGAACTGGGTCTTGGCTTTGCCGAAAGCCAAAGACAGTGGATTTGAGCGGGTCTTGTTAGGCTTTAAAGAAGAAAAGCTGCGCAAAATGGAGCTCTATGATAGTTTTAACCATATCACATTAATTACTTTTGATGGCGTTGAAAGAAATCCAGTATTGCAAGAGTCTACTTTTTTATTTACGCCACCCAAGGGCGTGGATGTCGTAGGGGAATAAGCGACAACAATTGATTGTTTAGGCCAGTTTTTACTTTATTAAATTTTTACAATCTATTATTATTTGTGTACGAACAAATAAATAATAGGCAAAAAATGCAAGGCCTAAACAAACCGTCCATTCAGCCACTTTGTAAGTTAATTGCCATATTTTTGTTGGCATCCCTCTCTACTTTATTTTCCCCCAATAGCCACGCTGAACAAGATGCCGTATTGGTCCAAGCTGAGGCTTTGATTCGTCAGGCCGACTACAAAGCGGCTTACCAATTGCTGGAGCCTTTGGAAGAGGCGCGTGCGGGCGATATTGACTATGATTATCTGCTTGGTATCGCTGGTGTAGAAAGCAACAATGTGACGCGCGGTGCTTTTGCGCTAGAGCGTGTATTGGCAGTGGATCCCAATCATAAAGATGCGCGGGCAGAGATGGCCAAGGCGCATTTTTTATTGGGTGAAACAGACGCTGCCAAAGCGGAGTTTAACAACGTATTGAACCTGGACCCGGACGCGCAAACCAAAAGAACCGTTGAAAAACTATTAAACGCGATTGAGAAGATTGAAGGCACCACCACCACATTCGGCGCGTACCTGGATTTTGGTCTAGGCTGGGACTCTAACGTGAGCAGTGCGCCGAGTATCAGTTCTATCAGCGTGCCTTTGTTTGGTGGCTTGGCTTTTGCGCTGGGTAATAATGCACGTGAGCAGTCAGATAATTTTATGAATCTGGCTGCAGGTATTTCATTTCGCCAGCCTATCAATGAACAGCTTGCCGTGTTTGGTGCAGTGAGCGGCACTAATCGCATTAATACTTCAGAAACCGAATTTGATAATAGTGCGCTGGATTTTAATGGTGGCTTACAGCTAAAGTTAGATAAAAATAGCCTGAGCTTTGCGGTGCAAGATAACCATTTTGATTTAGATGGTGAAAGTTTTAGGCGTGCTTACGGCGCGACTGCACAGTGGATACACGATATTGATAACAACAACCAGGCTGGTGTATATGCGCAATATACGCGGCTAGATTACGCCGGTAATGATATTCGTAACGCGGATAGAAGCATTGTCGGTATTAATCTTGGGCATGTGTTTCAAGGAAATTTTAGCCCTGTGGTTTTCGGCAGTGTTTATGGCGGCAGGGAAGAAGCGCGCGATTCCAGCGCTGATTTTTTCAGCCAGGATATCGTCGGCTTGCGTGCCGGTGGCCAGCTCAGTTTTAATAGCCAATGGCAGCTATTTTCATCCTTAGGCGCGGAGTTCCGTCGAAACGATGACAATGATCCGGCTTTCTTAATAAAGCGTCACGATGACCAATACGATGCAACGCTAGGCTTGCGCTATGCCCCAGCCCGCGATTGGACGATCAAGCCGCAATTAAGCTATATCAAAAACGATTCAAATATCGATTTAAATACATTTGAGCGCAAAGTGTTTTCAGTCAATGTGCGCAAAGATTTTAGATGGTAAGCGCAAAAAGCATATAAAAATTTCAGTCAACGTTTAAATAAACGCTAAAATAGCCTTTTCAACTGTCATCTAAAGCAAAATAAGTGACCAGCTTATTTCAAACCGCCACTCCCGTTGCACCTTTAGCAGAACGACTGCGTCCTAAAACTTTAGATGATGTGGTTGGGCAATCGCATCTGTTGGGTGAGAGCAAGCCCTTAAGGCTGGCATTTCAATCCGGTAAATTGCCTTCCATGATCCTGTGGGGGCCACCAGGCGTGGGTAAAACCACGCTCGCGCGCCTGATCGCCAATACCGCCGATGCTGATTTTATCCCGATTTCCGCTGTGCTATCCGGCATCAAGGATATTCGCGAAGCAGTAGAACGCGCCGAATTAACCTTGCAGCAGCATGGCCGCAAAACCATTTTGTTTGTGGATGAAGTACACCGCTTCAACAAGGGTCAGCAGGATGCTTTCCTGCCTTTTGTAGAAAGTGGCTTGATTACCTTTATTGGCGCGACCACCGAAAACCCGTCATTTGAAGTCAACAGTGCGTTGCTAAGCCGTGCGCAGGTATTTGTGCTCAATGCATTATCAGAAGCTGAGCTGGATTTGCTATTAAGCCGCGCCCAAGCATTGGTTGCGCCCAATACACACTTGGCCGATGATGTTAAAGAGCAGGTTCTGGCTTATGCCGACGGCGATGCCAGGCGCTTGCTGAATTTTGTTGAAGGCCTATTTAATGCAGCAGAAGGCGCTAATGTTAGCCAAATCGATGAAGCCTTTCTGCAAACCACCATGGCGAGCAAGCTGCGCCGTTTTGATAAAGGCGGCGAAGCGTTCTATGACCAGATTTCCGCCTTGCATAAATCGGTGCGCGGCAGCAACCCGGATGCGGCCTTGTACTGGTTCTTGCGCATGATCGATGGCGGCGCTGACCCGCTTTATCTAGGGCGCCGTATCGTGCGTATGGCAATTGAGGATATCGGCCTGGCAGACCCGCGTGCGCAAGGCATGGCCATAGAAGCCTGCCAGATCTATGAGCGCCTTGGATCGCCGGAAGGGGAGCTGGCTTTAAGTAACGCGGTGCTTTACCTAGCGGTGGCCCCCAAAAGTAACGCTGCTTACAACGCTTATAATCAAGCCAAAAGCTTTGTTGGCAACGATAAATCGCGTCCCGTACCTCTGCACTTAAGGAACGCACCCACCAAGCTGATGAAGGCACTGGATTACGGCAAGGAATACCGTTACGCACACAATGAACCAGAGGCTTACGCGGCAGGCGTGGATTATTTTCCCGATGAGCTATATCAGGATAAAAATGGCCCGCCACAATTTTATAATCCCACACCGCGCGGCTTAGAAGGTAAAATTGGCGAAAAATTGAAGCACCTTAAAGAGCTTGATAGAAAAGCTAAAAAATAAATTAGGAGCTTAAGTTTTTAAAATGGATTCCCGCTTTCGCGGGAATGACGCATTAGGTGATTGGTTAAGTAATCGGTAAATTTAGGAATAGTCATGTTGGATATACAAGCATTAAGAAACGATTTAGATGGCGTTGTTGAGCAATTAAACAGGCGCGGTTTTGCGTTTGATTCGGCCGCTTTTTCTGCGCTTGAGCAAGAGCGCAAAGCTGTACAAACCCGTACGCAAGACTTGCAAGCTAAACGCAATAATACTTCCAAGCAGATTGGTATTGCTAAATCAAAAGGTGAAGATGTGAGTGCGATTCTGGCCGAAGTAGCTGGCCTGGGTGAAGCATTAAAAGCGGATGAAGCCTTGTTGGAAGAGTTGCAAACCAAGTTACAAAACGTTTTGTTGAATGTGCCTAATCTACCGCATGAGAGTGTGCCTGCGGGTAAGTCAGAAGCCGATAACCTTGAAGTGCGCAAAATAGGTACGCCGCGTACATTTGATTTTGAAATCAAAGACCATACCGATGTAGGCACGCCGCTTGGCCTGGATTTTGATACCGGGATCAAGCTTTCAGGCACGCGCTTTACCTTTATGCGTAGCGGTATTGCTAAATTGCACCGTGCTTTATCACAATTTATGCTGGATACGCAGACCGAACAGCACGGCTATGAGGAGTGCTACACGCCGTATTTGGTGAATGCGGAGACATTGACTGGTACTGGCCAGCTACCTAAGTTTGAAGAAGATCTTTTCAGTTTAAATCATAACGACAGCAAGCTATATCTGATCCCAACTTCTGAAGTAACGCTTACCAATACGGTGCGCGATGAAATCGTGCCCTTGGAATCATTGCCTATCAAGCTGACCGCACATACACCTTGCTTTCGTTCAGAAGCAGGTTCTTATGGCCGCGATACCAAGGGTATGATTCGTCAGCATCAATTCGATAAAGTAGAGATGGTGCAAATCGTACATCCAGGCAAAAGCTATGAGGCTTTAGAGGAGATGGTCGGGCACGCCGAGAATATCCTGAAAGCACTGGAATTGCCGTACCGTGTGGTTTCACTGTGCACCGGCGATATGGGTTTTGGCGCGGCTAAAACCTACGATTTGGAAGTCTGGTTGCCAGCACAGAATACTTATAGAGAGATTTCCAGCGTCAGCAATTGTGAGGCCTTTCAGGCACGCCGTTTACAGGCACGATTCAGGAATGAGCAAGGAAAAACAGAGTTTGTGCATACCCTCAATGGATCCGGCCTGGCAGTAGGGCGTACCTTGGTGGCGGTGCTGGAGAATTATCAGAATGCGGATGGATCAGTCACGATTCCAAAGGTGTTGCAGCCTTATATGAACAACATGCAGGTAATCAAATCTGCATAATCAAATCAGTAATAACTGTTAATTAAGCAATCGCCCGCGTTAGCACCAATCAAAATTTGGGGTAAGTGTCAGCGCTGGCGATTTTAAATTGGCTGGCTTTATCATCGTAACTCGGTTCAAAGCGCGCCAAGATATTGTAATAGCTGCGAATCGACTCTACAAAAATCACCGGCGCACCGCCACTGGCATATCCATATTTGGCGTTCACGTAGTAGGTCGGGTCGTTTAGCATCACCAGGGTTTTTTTCACATCAGCCCAGCGGTCTGGATTCATTTTTAAGCGTTGTGCCAATACCCGGGCATCTTCTACATGCGCATAACCAATATTATAAGAAGCCAAAGCCATATAGGTACGGTCTGGTTCTGGCACGCGGTCAGGAATAGTATCCTTGAGCAAGTTAATATATTTGGCCCCAGCAGGGATGCTTTGTTTGGGGTCTAATCTGTCGCTAACTTTCATTAAGTCGGCGGTATCTTCGGTTAACATCATCAAGCCTCGCACATTAGTGGGCGATGTATTGAACGTATCCCAGTGTGATTCCTGATAGCTAATTGCGGCAATCAAACGCCAATCCAGGTTGGTGATTTCTTGCGCTTGCTGAAAAAGCCGTTTGTATTTGGGTAATAAAGTCCGGCTACGTATCAAGAAAGCTTTTACATCAACTGGCTTTAAGCGTTTGGCATTGCCATGATAGCGATCGATTAAATTACGTAAGGCGCCATTTTTTTTAATCTTGCTAAAAAATGCATTTACCTTTAATTGCAGTTTAGGGTTGGCATTTTTAGGCATGGCCCATGCGATTTTTTCTGGCTCACCCAGTGCAAAAGCAATGCTTAGATTGGGGTAATAATTTTGCATAATCGAGACTAAATGGCTATCCGCGATGGTGTAATCAATATCGCCATGCTCCAGTTCCTGCAGTAATTGTTCAGAGCCCACATGCAGGCGTTCTTCCCAAATTAAACCAGGTTCTTTAGGCTGCAGTTTGATTAAGCGCTCTACGAAGCTGGTGCCAGCTGGTACGGTAATAAGCCGCCCAGCCAGGTCTTTTAGTTTTTTTGGCGCTTTTTTCTTGTCTTCCTTCAACTTTACGCTGTTGTAAACCACAACCTGTTGCACATCCTGGTAGGGGATAGAAAAATCAATGATTTCTTTACGCGTTTCAGTGATGGTGACATCGGCTGCGGCGATATCGGCTTTTTTATTTAATACGGCAGGAATCACCTGGTTGATATTATTGGCTACCGTTAGCTTTAGTTCGGTGCCATCGCCTAGTTCCTTGATAAACAATTGAATTAAATCGTATTCAAGCCCGGCTGCTTGTTCGTTGTCATCTAAATAGTAGGTGTTAGGGCTGTTGAGTGTTACAAAGGTGAGCACTTTGGCATTTTTGTCAGCAGACGGGCTGATAACAACCCTTGTACCGTCATCTTTTTCTTTATCGCTAGGGGGTGTGCAGGATACTAAAAGAGTCGATACGCACAATAAAAATGCCGATAACAATACGCGGTTTAAGCGATGTGAAATCGACATCAATAGGCTGTTAAGCGTAAACAAATATCAAGCCCAGTTTTCACGCACAACACCTTCATGTGCGATCAAAGTGGCGCTGGTTAAGCCGTAAAAAATGCCATGCTCAACCACCCCAGGTGTGTTGTTGATTAGCGCATTTAATTGCGCTTCTGAAAGCGCCTTATCAAAAGCCATATCCAGCACCAAGCTACCGTGCGAGGTGACACATAAACCGTCTTTGGCCACATTCTGGCGCAAATCGCCCACGGCGCCCAACTGTTCAAGGCTATGTTTAGCGGCCTTCCAAGCTGTTGGCATCACTTCGATTGGGATAGAAAAATTGGTGCCGATATGGCTGACTAATTTACTGTTATCCGCTACCACCAAAAACTGCCTGGCGGCCTTTGCCAGAAGTTTTTCCTGCACCAGGTCGTAGCCGCGGCCTTTTAATAGCGTCATATCAGGGGTGATTTCATCAGCGCCGTCCACATACAAATCGATTTCGGCTACTTGGGCGAGTGCGATCACATTTAAGCCCAGGCTTTGCGCCTTGATCATGCTTACGGTGGAGCTGGCAATGGTGGTGACTTTAAGGTTTTCATCACGCTGGCGGCGCGCAAGTTCTTCGATAAAATAATTGGCAGTAGAGCCAGTGCCCAAGCCGACCAGCATGCCATTTTTGACGTAATTGGCAGCATGAATCGCGACAATCTGTTTATCGTTCATGTTAGCGATGCTCCTCAAGACTTATTATTTGCAGCTGTAATGATTAACGCTGCTTAATTATTATTAGCGCACAATGCAACCACACGCTTAAGGTTATAATAGGTAATAAGTCACTATTAGCCAAATCATTTTTAAGCATCCAAGTCATTTTCAAACTCATTTATGCAGTTAACTCCACCCACGCAAGGTCAAAAAAGCCGTTTTTTGTATGCTGCCAATGGCTTAGATAGTTTATCTCTAGCATTACTTGCATGTAGCCAAAATACAACAAATAGCACAAAGGTTGCCGCTAAAAAGTCGCCTCTGGTAATTATCACATCCAATGCTTTTGAAGCACAAAGGCTGTTGGAAGAGATCCCTTATTTTGCCCCACAACTAAGCGTGCGCTTGCTGCCAGATTGGGAGACGCTGCCTTACGATGTGTTTTCGCCGCATCCGGATTTGATTTCAGAGCGCCTGGCGACCTTGTACCAGATCAGCCAAAACCAGTGTGATGTGGTGATTGTGCCCATTGCGACCGCGTTGATTCGCTTGCCGGCAGTGGCGTACCTGGCAGGGCATAGCTTTATGCTCAAAAAAGGCCAGAAACTGAATCTGGAAGCCTTGCGCCATCAGTGTGCGCAGGCCGGCTACCACCATGTAAGCCAGGTGATTTCCCCTGGTGAATTTAGTGTACGCGGCGGTTTGGTGGATCTATTCCCCATGGGTAGCGTGCTGCCATACCGTATCGACCTGTTTGATGATGAGATTGAAACCATACGCACCTTTGATGTCGATACGCAGCGCAGCCTGTACCCAGTACCTGAAATTCGCTTGCTGCCGGCGCGGGAATTTCCTTTGGATGACAAAGGTATTGCTACTTTCAGGAGTAACTTCAGGGAGCAGTTTGAAGGCGACCCACAGCGCGCGACCATCTACAAAAATGTGAGTAAAGGCGTGGCCAGTGGCGGTATCGAATGGTATCTGCCTTTGTTTTTTGAACAGACTTCAACGTTATTGAACTACCTGCCCGAAAACGCCACGCTTTGCCTGCATGGCAATTGCGATAAAGCCGCGCAACAATTTTGGACAGAGGCGAATTCAAGATACAGGTTGCTGGCCTATGACGCGGAACGGCCCATCCTGAAACCGGAATTACTGTTAATTAAGGCAGATGAATTTTTTGCGCAGACGCAAAACTATGCTGTGCTGACCTTGAATCTTGAGGCTAAAAAATCGCTGCCAGCATTGGACATTGAACGCCGCGCGGAACAGCCTTTGCATAAATTGCAGGCGTTTATAGCGGGCAATAAAAGCCGCATCCTGATCACAGCCGAAAGCCTTGGCCGCCGCGAAACCATGTCGCAATTGTTTACCGAACACGGTATTGCCATGCCTGTTTGTGAAACATGGGCAGAGTTCCAGGCCAGCGATGCACCTTTGATGCTGGGTGTTTCACCCTTACATAACGGTTTTTATGATGACACGGTAGTGATCACTGAATCTGAATTGTATTCAGGCACCGTGCGCCAGCAACGCAGGCGCGAGAAGGAAAAAGCGCGCAATACGGAAGGTATGCTCAAAGATTTATCCGAGTTGCGCATGGATGATCCAGTCGTACATGAACAGCATGGCGTAGGGCGTTATAAAGGCTTGATGAACCTGGATTTTGGCGAAGGCGAAACCGAATTTTTGCTGCTGGAATATTTTGGCGACGATAAATTATACGTACCCGTTTCGCAATTATTCCTGATTTCGCGTTACTCTGGCGGTCCGCCGGAAAGCGCGCCACTGCATCGTTTAGGCTCTGGCCAGTGGGAAAAAGCCAAGAAAAAAGCGCTTAAACAAATCCGCGATACCGCAGCGGAACTGCTCAATCTATACGCACAACGCGCGGCGCGGCGCGGCCATGCCTTTACCCTTAGCCTGAAAGACTACGAAGCCTTCTGTGAAGGCTTTCCATTTGAAGAAACGCCAGACCAACTGGAAGCGATTGAAAACGTTATCAAGGATATGCAATCCGGCCGGCCCATGGACAGGCTGGTGTGTGGCGATGTAGGCTTTGGCAAGACCGAAGTGGCATTGCGCGCGGCTTTTGTGGCGGTGATGGGCGGCAGGCAGGTTGCCGTATTAGTGCCCACCACTTTACTGGCAGAACAGCATTACCAGAACTTCTGTGACCGCTTTGCAGAATGGCCGATCAAGATCGCTGAAATTTCGCGCTTTAGAAGCGCAAAAGAACAAAAGCAAGCCCTGGCTGACCTGGCTGCAGGCAAGGTGGACATTATTATCGGCACGCACCGCTTGATTCAAAAAGACGTGGTTTTTAAAAACTTAGGCTTGGCGATCCTGGATGAAGAGCACCGCTTTGGTGTGCGCCAAAAAGAGCAGTTAAAAGCCTTGCGTGCAGAGGTGGATATCTTAACGCTGACCGCAACGCCGATTCCACGTACCCTGAGTATGGCGATGGAAGGTTTGCGCGAATTCAGCGTCATCGCCACGCCGCCGCAAAAACGCTTAAGCATCAAAACCTTCCATACCTATTATTCGGACGGCATTATCCGCGAAGCGGTGATGCGCGAATTCAAGCGCGGCGGCCAGGTGTACTTTTTGCATAACGAAGTGGACACCATTTTTGTGCAAAAAGAAAAGCTGGAAAAAATACTGCCTGAAGCGCGTATCGCCATTGCGCACGGCCAGTTGCGTGAGCGTGAGCTGGAATACGTTATGCGCGATTTTTACCAGCAACGTAGCAATATCCTGCTGTGTACCACCATTATTGAAACCGGTATTGATGTACCAACTGCCAATACCATTATCATGAATCATGCCGATATGTTCGGCCTGGCACAGTTGCATCAGTTAAGAGGCCGGGTAGGGCGTTCGCATCACCAGGCCTATGCCTATCTGTTGACCGATGAACACCGCAAGATCACCCCACAAGCGCAAAAGCGCCTGGATGCGATTCAATTACTGGAAGACTTGGGTGCAGGTTTTCATTTGGCCATGCATGATTTAGAGATTCGCGGTGCGGGTGAATTGCTGGGCGATTCACAAAGTGGCGAGATGCAGGAAATCGGTTTTAGCCTGTATTCGGATATGCTGAACCACGCAGTCAAGCAACTTAAAGCCGGCAAAGAGCCGGATTTAAACGCGCCACTGGGTGTAACCACTGAAATCAACCTACATGTACCCGCCTTGTTGACCAACGCCTATTGCCCTGATGTGCACGAAAGATTGGTCATTTATAAACGCCTTGCCAATGCCAATAACGATGACGACCTGGATAGCTTGCAGGAAGAGCTGATCGACCGCTTTGGCCTGCTGCCGGAACAGGGTGAAGCATTGATGGCTTGCCACAGATTGCGCATCGCAGCCAAGCCGCTGGGCATCAATAAGATCGATGCTTCGGATAGCGCTATTCAGCTGCATTTCGCACAAAGCACTGAAGTTGACCCGGTGAAACTCATTGATCTCTTGCAACGTGACCGCCGCTGTCGCATGAACGGCCCGGATAAATTGCGTGTAACGGTACAATTAGGTAATGTGGCACACAGGGCAGAATTTGTGAAAACGCTGTTAAAAGAGTTTGTTTAAGTCACGCATTTAAAAATAGGAAATAACATGCTAGAAAAAATCATTGCAGTAGTCGCAACCTGGATTATTGGCGTCATATCCAGCATGGGTTATGGCGGCATTGTGCTACTGATGGCGATTGAGTCGGCTTGTATTCCGCTGCCTTCTGAAATCATTATGCCGTTTGCTGGGTTTCTGGTGAGCAAGGGTGAAATGACCCTTTTCGGTATTGCAATGGCGGGCGCTATCGGCTGTGTAGTGGGCTCAATTCCGGCCTATTATTTGGGCATGTTCGGCGGTAGGCCGCTGGCAGAAAAATACGGTAAATATGTGCTGATCAGCAAAAAAGATCTGGATATGGCGGATAGATGGTTTGCGCAGCATGGTGAAATCATTATTTTTATTGCCCGCTTATTGCCAGGTGTGCGCACGTTCATTGCATTCCCAGCCGGGATGGCGCGCATGAATATGACACGATTTATTGTATATACTTTTGTCGGTTCATTTATCTGGTGTTGGGCGCTAGGCTATATCGGCATGAAGGCAGGTGAGCATTGGGAAGACCTGGAAGTGTATTTCCACAAATCGCATTATGTAATTATTGCTGCGGGCTTAGCTTTTGTGGCCTGGTATGTTTGGCATCATTTTAAAGAAGAATAAAATCTTTCAAAGCAATATTAATTTGCCGTGCGTTAAATAGAAAACCGCTGTTTGAATGGGTAAGCCTTCATGTTCAAACAGTGCTGCATAGCGTGATAGTTGCGCGCGGTGCTGCTCGGCATGTAGATTTAAATCAGATACATCATCCGAAAAAGTGAGTTTGTAGTCCACAATCCAGCGTGTTTCTTCCCCCGTCACCTTATCCTGCTCTATAAAGGTTAAGTCCAGTCGCTGCTCTTGTGCTTCACCCAGCGCATCTATGTTGCTGATGCTTAACTCTGATTGGCGGCTGTTTCTGG
>JAZKEN010000009.1:0-4831 GCA_040387035.1 Pseudomonadota bacterium
CAAAATCTACGGCGCAAAAGGCCTGGCGTATATCAAGATCAATGACATCACTAAATTGAATGAAGAAGGCCTGCAAAGCCCGATCGTCAAAAACATTCACGCCACAGCATTGCAAGCGATTATCGACCGCACCGGCGCACAAAACGGCGATATCGTGTTCTTTGGTGCTGACAAAACCAAGGTGGTGAACGAAGCGCTTGGCGCGTTGCGCCTGAAAGTCGGCCACGATAAAGGCCATGTGGATGGTCGCGCATGGGCGCCATTATGGGTGGTGGACTTCCCAATGTTTGAGCATGATGAAGAAAACGATCGCTGGGCAGCCCTGCATCATCCATTTACCGCGCCAAAAGACGGTCACGAAGACTTATTAACTTCTAACCCAGGTGCTGCCCTTTCAAAAGCTTACGATATGGTGCTAAACGGCTGGGAAGTCGGCGGCGGTTCAGTGCGTATCCATAAACAAGACGTGCAATCAAAAGTATTCGATGCATTGAAAATCAGCAAAGAAGAAGCGCAAGAAAAATTCGGCTTCCTGCTGGATGCCCTGCAATACGGCGCACCTCCGCATGGTGGACTGGCGTTCGGTTTAGACCGTTTAGTGACATTAATGGCTGGCGCCGAATCCATCCGTGACGTGATTGCTTTCCCCAAAACGCAACGCGCGCAATGTTTAATGACCAATGCGCCGAATGAAGTGGATGAGAAACAATTGAGAGAGTTGCATATACGCGTTCGTTCACAGAATCCAGCCGCTTAAAATGCACTCACTTCGCGATAACGTTTTTACATCCGCTGGCCGTACTAATCGTACTGTATACGCGGATGTGCCTAGCTCTTGCATCGTGAATTGCATTTTACAGAAGAGGACCTGATGCCAGTTACCGAAATCAACCATATCAACCTGCGCGCGAACCGCGATATGATGCATGTATTGCGAGATTTTTATTGCGATATCGTGGGTTTAAAAGTGGGGCCGCGCACCGCGACGACCAGCTACGGTTTTTGGTTATATATTGGCGATAATGATGTGGTGCATCTGGCGGAATATAATAAGGGTGTTGGTGCGCCGGATTTGCATGTCAATGGTACTTATGATCACGTCTCATTCACCTGTACCGATATGCCGGCAATGGAAGCACATTTAGCTTTGCATACAATACCTTATACTACTCGCACATTGATGAACGGTGTGAAGCAGATTAACTTTAAAGACCCTGCCGGTAATGGCATAGAGCTAAATTTTGAAGAGTATCGTAACGTTTAATTAACGCGTTAACATTGATTTGTTATGTGACTCGCATCACATACAAGTGCTTGAATAAAACTAAAATAGTAATCGGTAGTCATAATTTTGAGTAACACGTTAAACTTAAAACAGTGTTAACTCTACGCATACACAAACCAGCGCAGATTTGGAGAAGAGATGAAAACAAAACGATTTTTAGTGCAGGCGATGCTTGCGACGGGATTACTGTTATCCGCAAGTTCAAATCTAATGGCTGAGCCTAATCCAACGCTATGGCCTGTGATGAAAGAAGCGTTTTTTGAAAAACGCGCCATGACAGAAGTTACCTTTATGAAAATCGATGCACCGCGCCGGGCGGAAAGTGGTGCGCAAGTGCCTGTGACTTACAGCATTGATAATGCCGCTGCTAACGGCGTGAAAATCGTTAAATTGTATGCTTTTGTCGATGCAAACCCGATTCCTTTAACAGCGACTTATTATCTGACAGAAGCGCTGGGTGATTTTAACCTATCAACCCGTATTCGCTTTGAGACAGATGCCTTTGTACGCTTAGTGGGCGAAACAGCCGATGGCAAATTATATCTAGCTTCACGCGAAATCCGTGCGGCTGGTGGCTGTGGCGGCACGGTAGAAAATGATGAGGCAGCGACGCGTGCGGCCGCAGGCAGAATCAAGATGAATGTAGAGCCGCCTGCTAAATTTGGCGCAGCAACACCAGCTACTTTTAATATCAAGCATGTAATGCGTACCGGCTTGCAACGCGATCTGGTTTCGCAAGGTTTTGTGCCGGCTTTTTATATCAATAAAACCGAATTTAAATATAATGGCAAGCCGGTAATGACGGTTGATGTGGGTGTGGGTACTGCAGAAGACCCATACTTTAAGTTTAATTTTATTCCAGCCGAACCAGGAAAATTAGAAGTGGTGGCGACGGATAACGAAGGCAAAAGCTTTACGCAGGCGGTTGAAGTAAAAAGCTAAAAATGTATGGCTGTAAAAAGGCTTCCTGCGGGAAGCCTTTTTTATTGCTGAATCCATATTGATTAAAGCGCTGCAGTGCTAGAATTGTGTATCAATTTTGGAGATACGACATGAAAAGCTACCGTAAAGAACTCTGGTTTAATCCGCCAACCCGTGTGGCATTTATCCGCATTACAGAACAGATCAACGAATGCCTGCGCGAAAGCGGTGTGCGTGAGGGCCTGGTATTGGTCAATGCCATGCATATCACGGCCAGCGTGTTTATCAATGATGATGAGCGGGGCTTACACCATGATTATACGCAATGGCTAGAGCGCCTGGCGCCGCATGAGCCGGTGAGCAGTTATCGCCATAACGATACCGGTGAAGATAATGCCGATGCGCATATGAAGCGACAGATTATGGGGCGTGAAGTGGTCGTGGCGATTACCGAAGGCCGCCTGGATTTTGGGCCTTGGGAGCAGATTTTTTATGGCGAATTCGATGGCAGGCGCAAAAAACGTGTGCTGGTTAAAATTATTGGTGAGTAAATTGATTGCTTAGTAAATTTTTAGCCAAATAAAAAAGGGAGCAATTGCTCCCTTTTTTACGAATCAGCGTTGATTATTTATTCATGACATACATGGTTACTTCAAAGCCAAAACGCATTTCAGTAGCTGCTGGTGTTGTCCACATGATCATTTCCTCTTCAAAAAATAAATTAATTAAGTATCACAACAAACCGTTAACTTTTGCATTATTCGTTGCTTGTTTGTATGACTGAATTATGCACATAGTGTTTGATTTAACACCTGCTGTTTGCTATTAACTTGGCTTAAGTATTTTCATGAGCCTGATGTCATCCATCAGCCTATATAGCTATTGGCCGCGGATATACTGCTCAAGCTCTTGAATCAAGCGTTGTTGGTAACTGATGGTTTCTTTAACCAAGTCACCTAAGGACAGCATGCCAGACAGCGTTTCACCATCCAATACGGGCAGGTGGCGTATGCGCTTCTCGCTCATCATGCTCATGGCGCTTTCTACCAGGTCGTCCACTTTTCCAAAAATCACTTTTTCGGTCATCACTTCAGATATTTGCGTGGTTTTGGATGAGCGGCCTTTTAATACCACCTCGCGCGCGTAGTCGCGTTCAGAAAAAATCCCGATCAGTTTGCCGTCTTGCATAACTGCCAGGGCGCCGATTTTGTATTCAGCCAGAATAACCAGCGCATCGAAAACAGGGCGATTGGGGGCGACGCTAATTACTTCTTTATGTTTTTTATCGTTTAACACTTGTTGTAATGTTTTCATGATCTTCTCCCGCTATAAGCAGTTTAAATATACTCCGATAAATAATTTAGCCAATATGTGGCGGCAAAATAAATCATAAAATCCTTGACATAGTTAGCCAGCTAACTATAATGAGCCTAATTATGTTGCAACTAAGAGACCTCCCAACACCTGAAATACTAGGCAAATTCGCTGAACGCTATCCGGATGCAGATGTGACGGCGATCGCCAGTTTTTTGTATTTGTTGCGCGTAGCGACAGATTTATCGCTGGCGCTGGATACTTGCCTAAGCAAACACGACCTGCTGCAAGGGCGCTGGTGGGTGCTGATTTTGTTGATGCGGGAAGAATCGATGACTTCTACGCCGTCGATATTAGCAGATAAATTAGGCGTGTCGCGCGCCACAGTCACTGGCTTGCTGGATGGCTTGGAGCAAAGTGGTTTAGTCACTAGGGTCTTTGCAAAAGAAGACAGGCGCAGCGTCAACATTCAACTAACCGCTGCCGGGCAAGCCAAGTTGGATATAGTGATGCCGGATTATTACAGACGACTAAGACAATGCATGCAGTCGCTAGATGAAGAGAAGCGGGTACAGCTTCAGCAGCTACTGGGCTTAATTAATATGGGCATACCGGCGCTTATTTAGATAGATAAATTTTGCATAGATAAACTTTAGCCTAATAAACAATTTCAATTATTGATAAGAGAGTAAAAATGACCGATATC
Organism: Pseudomonadota bacterium; assembly: GCA_040387035.1. GTDB lineage: Bacteria > Pseudomonadota > Gammaproteobacteria > Burkholderiales > Methylophilaceae > Methylotenera_A. The sequence continues at coordinate 4,227 of JAZKEN010000009.1, forward strand.
CAAACAGAAATAACAGCCATTAACGTAAAATTCGACCAGGCATTTAATAGTAAAAATGCGGCAGGTATTGCTCAGCTATACGATGCAAACGCAGCGGTTATGCCAGCGCCAGCCGGTGCGCCGGTTATCGGTGCGCAAGCGATCCAGGCATTTTTTGCAGGCCTGATTGAGGCCGGCGTGATTGACCATCAACTCACACTAACCGAAGCGGTTGCTGATGACAATCTGGCCTATCAACGTGGCAATTGGGCTGGTGCGATGGTCGATGCCCAAGGCGCACGCCAGACATTTGGTGGCAATGTGCATCTTGTTTATAAAAAACAAGCCGATGGCACTTGGAAAGCCGTTACACATATCTGGAATTAGTCCATCTGGCGAAAACGGACAAGGCATCGCATTTATGGAAAACAGCACAAAAGTCACCATACGCGCATTTACCGCGCTAATGGTGTTAACCATTATCTGGGGTTATAACTGGGTGGTGATGAAAAGTGCCTTGCAATACGCAGGGCCTTTTCAGTTTGCGGCCTTGCGCACTTTTTTAGGCGCGATCGTATTGTTTGTGGTGATTTATTTCACTAAAAGGCCGCTGGGCCTAAAAGAAT
>JAZKEN010000010.1:0-3467 GCA_040387035.1 Pseudomonadota bacterium
CAAATATTAAGTCAAAAAAATGCCCAGGGAATCGGTGCTCAAGTGTTGGTATTGGTGCCGGAAATCAATTTAACGCCACAGCTGGAAGCGCGTTTCCGAAGCCGTTTAAGCCAATTCCCATTGGTGACATTGCACAGCAATTTGAGTGAGGGTAAACGCTTGCAAAATTGGCTGGCGGCCAGTTCAGGCGCCGCTAAAATCGTGATTGGCACGCGTTTAAGTGTATTCACACCCATGCCGCTGTTAAAGATGATCGTCATGGATGAAGAGCATGACAGCTCTTACAAGCAGCAGGATGGCATGCGTTACCATGCTCGCGACGTAGCGATGGTGCGCGCTAAACAGTTGAATATCCCTATTATCCTTGGTAGCGCCACGCCATCCTTGGAAACCTGGTTTAACTCCATTGATCAATCAGCAGAAGGGCAGAAAAGTAGCCAAAAGCAACAATATGGCTTGCTGAGCCTGGCCAATAGAGCGGTTGAGAATGCGGTGTTGCCGGATATCTTTTGTATTGATATTGCAAAATCACCTACTGAAAATGGCTTGTCACCTTTATTGATTAAAGCTTTGCAGGAGCGCTTGAACAAAGGTGAGCAAAGCTTACTGTTTATCAATCGCCGTGGTTATGCGCCTGTTTTGCACTGTAACGCTTGCCAGTGGGTGGCGCCATGCACGCGCTGCTCTGCCCGCCTGGTGGTGCATTTAAGCCAAAAAAGGCTGAAATGCCATCATTGCGGCCATGAGCAAAAAATCCCTTTGCAATGCCCAAGCTGCGGTAATGCTGATATGCGCCCTATCGGCCAGGCCACTCAACGCTTAGAACAAACACTTCAAACCTTGCTGCCAACGGCAAGAATCGCCCGCGTGGATCGTGACAGCATGCGCAATAAAAATGCGTTAACCGATTTATTAACGCAAGTACATAACCAGGAAATCGATATCTTGGTGGGCACGCAGATGTTGGCAAAAGGACATGATTTTCCCAACCTGACCTTGGTCGGCGTGATTGATACTGATAGTGCTTTATATAGCCCCGATTTTCGGGCAAGCGAACGCCTGTTTGCACAGCTGATGCAAGTGGCGGGCCGCGCGGGACGCGCCGATAAAGCCGGGCAAGTGTTGATTCAAACAGCTTTTCCACAACATGCGCTGTTTCATGCGTTGCGGGCGCAAGATTATGCCAGTTATGCGGATGAGCTCTTGCAAGAGCGGCGCGTCATGCAGTTTCCACCGACGCGTTTTTTTGCCTTGTTGCGCGCAGAAGCCAACGATTTTAGCCTGGTTCAACAGTTCTTGAATCAGGCACTTAACTTGGCACATGCCTTAAAAACCGATGTCATGGTATATGACCCAATTCGGCCGCAGATGGAACGCCTCAAAAGCATGGAACGTGCGCAGGTGCTGCTGCAGGCAAATACCCGCGCCGCATTGCAGCGATTATTAAAAGTGTGGATGCCACAGATTCGCACATTACCCATTGCCACAAAAGTACGCTGGAGCCTGGACATTGATCCGCTAGAGTTTTAAATAAGGCATGGATTTAATGGATGGCGAATTTTTAATAGCAAAGCACATGTTAAGAGCTATATGGTCTTAATTACGTTAAAATAATATTATTTTTAAATGATTAAAGCCATGACACCTACCCCGCCAACCGTGCTTACTTTTGCCGCCACCGACCCCAGCGGCGGTGCGGGCTTGCAGGCTGATATCTTGGCTTTGGCCAGTATAGGCTGTCATCCGCTATCCGTTGTAACGGGTATTACCGTACAAGATACTGTGGGTGTTGAAAGCGTGATGGCGCTTGATTCGGACTGGATTAATGAGCAGGCGCGTACGATTCTGGAAGATATCCAGGTTTCAGCCTTTAAATTAGGCTTGCTGGGTAGCGTAGAAAATATTGCGGTCATCGCTGAAATCATGGCCGATTATCCCGATGTACCCTTGCTGATCGATCCTATTTTAACTTCTGGTCGCGGCGATGAATTAGCCAATGAAGACATGCAGGCGGCAATGACAGAGCTATTGTTTCCGCAAGCCACTTTGATCACCCCTAATAGTCTGGAGGCGCGCCGCCTGGCCTTTAGTGAAGAAGGCGATGAGATTCTGCATACTTCGTTAGAAGAAGCCGCGCAGCGCTTATTGGATCTAGGCACCGAGTATGTATTGATCACAGGTACGCATGAGCGCAGCACGGATGTGGTGAATTCACTTTACGGCACTAGTCCATCTGGTGCCAGCGGCCTGATCAAGGCTTACCATTGGGAGCGGCTGGCAGGCAGCTACCATGGCTCTGGTTGCACATTAACCAGCGCGATTGCCGCCTGCCTGGCGCATGGCTTAAGCATGGAAGAGGCTATCCAGGAGGCGCAGGAATACACATGGCAAACACTAAAAAATGCCTTCCGTCCAGGGATGGGGCAATTTATACCAGACCGCTTCTTCTGGGCGCGCGATGATGATAGTGAAGGCAATGAAAAAGTCCCTTTCATCCAGCATTAAAGGCGTCTATGCAATTACACCCGATATTGCAGATACCGATTTACTCATTAGAAAAGTAGAGGCTGCCCTAATTGGTGGCGTGAGCATTCTGCAGTACCGTAACAAGCAGGCCAATCACAAGCTGCAAACACAACAGGCGCGCGCATTACTGCCTCTATGCCGACAATACGCCGTACCGCTCATTATTAATGATTCAGTAAAGCTATGTTTGACTTTAGATGCTGATGGCGTACATTTAGGCGCTGATGACGGCAACTTAGCAGAAGTTAGGGCCAGGATTGGTGCTGATAAAATATTAGGTGCTTCCTGTTACAACCGGTTTGACCTGGCCATCACGGCCCAAAATCAAGGTGCCGATTATGTAGCATTTGGGGCCTGCTTTGCTTCAAACACCAAGCCCAACGCGCCTGCCGCCGATTTAAGCTTGTTTCGCCAATCACGTACAGAACTGAATATTCCAAGCGTCGCCATCGGCGGTATTAACCTGCAAAATGCAGTACAAGTGATAGAGGCGGGAGCAGATGCAATCGCCATTATTCAAGCCATTTTTGCTGCAGATGACGTAAAATTAGCCTCTCAACAATTTTCACAATTATTTAAGCCATGACTTCACTCAATCAGTCCCTATTCGAAAAATCCCAGCAATTGATCCCGGGTGGCGTCAATTCGCCAGTACGTGCATTTCGCTCAGTGGGCGGTACGCCGGTATTCTTTAAAAAGGGCTTGGGCTCTAAGCTGTGGGATGTAGAGGGCAAGGAATATATCGATTACATCAATTCATGGGGCCCAATGATTGTCGGTCATGCCCATCCCGATGTGATCTCTGCGGTGCAAGCGGCGGCTGCAAATAGCCTTTCCTTTGGCGCGCCAACAGGACTAGAGCTGGAGATGGCGGCGCTGATCAATAAACTGGTGCCCAGCATGGAGCAGGTGCGCTTAAACAGCAGCGGTACAGAAGCAAC
>JAZKEN010000010.1:3567-33389 GCA_040387035.1 Pseudomonadota bacterium
AACTGGTGCCCAGCATGGAGCAGGTGCGCTTAAACAGCAGCGGTACAGAAGCAACCATGAGCGCGATACGCGTGGCACGTGGTTTTACCGGCCGCGATACCATCGTCAAATTCGAAGGTTGTTATCATGGTCATTCTGATGGTCTGCTGGTAAAGGCGGGTTCTGGCCTGCTTACTTTTGGTGAGCCTGATTCCGGCGGTGTGCCAGCGAGCGTTGCCGCGCACACCTTGACGCTGGAATACAATAATACAGAGCAGCTACAAGCTTTATTCGATCAGCGTGGCGACGAAATTGCTTGTGTGATCATTGAACCGGTAGTCGGTAATATGAACCTGATCGTACCGCATATGGAGTTTTTGCAAACATTGCGTGCGCTATGCACCAAGCATGGTGCAATCCTGATTTTTGATGAAGTGATGACGGGCTTCCGGGTACATTTGGGCGGCGCGCAAGCTTTATATGGCATTACGCCAGACATGACTACTTTAGGTAAAGTGATTGGCGGCGGTTTGCCGGTGGGCGCCTTTGGTGGCCGTAAGGATATCATGAGCGTATTGGCGCCATTGGGTAAGGTATACCAGGCAGGCACATTGTCCGGAAACCCGGTTGCGGTAACGGCTGGCTTGGCCACGCTTGAGCTGATTCAAGCCCCGGACTTCCACACCAAACTAACGGCACAAACCAAAAAACTGATGGATGGCCTAAAGCAGGCAGCGAAACAGGCCGGCGTAACCTTTAATGCGCAAAGCGTAGGCGGTATGTTTGGTCTGTATTTCAGCGATAGCTGCCCAAGCAGCTATGCTGAAATCATGCAAAACAACAATAAAGACCATTTCAACCGCTTTTTCCACAGCATGCTGGATAGCGGTATTTACCTGGGCCCTTCTGCCTTTGAGGCTGGCTTTGTATCGGCTGCACATACCGATGCCGACATTGCTTTTACAGTTGAGGCTGCAAAAAAAGCTTTCGCCAGCCTGTAACGATTTGGCGGGAAAGCTGCTAAAGCGCTAATGCGCCATATGCGGCCTATTCAGGCCAATTTCACCAGACTCCAGGCGTTTGTTTGCGGCTTCGATATGATCAAGCTGCAAGCTAGCTTTCATCATCAAGTTTGCAATGCGTTGAATAAGGCTTGGGTTGAGTCGCAGGCAAGTCATGCCCATCTCAAGCTCAACGATGTTCTTATCTCTAGAATAAAATAGTTTGATGCCGAAGCTATTGGCCAACAAGATTTTTTCATCGGGGTTCGTATGAGTAAAATAATTCATGCTGAATTCCTCAAAAAATACATAACAGATATTAATGATAATCATTCTCATTTGCATTGTCAAATTATTTTAATTAAGTTGTGCATAATTCTGCCAAAACTAGTGTCAATTTGGCGATAAGCGATTGAACTTGCACGCTTTAAACGGTATTATTGAAGGTTCCGCTAAATGTTTTGATATAGAATTTTTGGGCAAAAAATATGCAATTCTTGAACACCAGTGAAACCAGCAGTCTGGCTCCTCAAAATCAGGGCTTATACGACAAGCGAAATGAAAAAGATGCTTGCGGTGTAGGCTTTGTCGCGCACATCAAAGGCAAAAAAAGCCATGAGATTGTGCAAAAAGGTTTAGAGCTGCTCACCAACCTGACACATCGTGGCGCAACCGGCTATGACCCTAAATTGGGCGACGGCGCAGGTTTGCTCATGCAATTGCCGGATGCATTCATGCGCAAGGAAGCGGCCAAGCTGAATATTGAACTGCCGGCGGCGGGTCAGTACGCGGTAGGTAATGTGTTTTTGCCGCAAGCCGTTGCGAATCGTGAAGCTTGTGAAGCATTGATTACACAGATTATCGCTGAAGAGAACCAGACATTCCTGGGCTGGCGCGATGTACCTGTGGATAATAGCAATATTGCCCAGGCAGCACGTGACGTTGAGCCAACGATGCGCCAAGTCATTATTGCCAGCACAGCGAGTGATCAAAATATATTTGAGCGCAAACTGTTTGTGATTCGCAAACGCATCGAGCATGCAGTACGTGGCTTGAATTTAAGCGATAAAGCGGCATTTTATATGCCTTCACTGTCTTCACGCACCATTGTCTACAAGGGCATGCTGCTGGCTAACGAAGTGGGCGTTTACTACACGGATCTTAACGATGAGAGCATCGTGTCAGCACTGGCATTGGTGCATCAACGCTTTTCTACAAATACTTTCCCAGCATGGGATCTGGCACATCCATTCCGCATGATTGCCCATAACGGTGAAATCAATACCGTACAAGGCAACGTTAACTGGATGGCCGCGCGTCACGAAACCATGAAATCCAGCGTGATCGGTGAAGATCTGGACAAGCTTTGGCCGTTGATCGCCGAAGGCCAGTCAGACTCAGCCTGTTTTGATAACTGCCTGGAGCTATTGGTCGCGGGCGGTTACAGCTTGCCGCATGCCATGATGATGCTGATCCCGGAAGCATGGGGCGCCAAAGATGGTGCAGGCCAGTACCTGATGGATGAAGAACGCCGCGCATTTTATGAATACCACGCCGCGCTGATGGAGCCATGGGATGGCCCTGCGGCAGTAGCCTTTACTGATGGCCGCATGATTGGCGCAACATTAGACCGCAACGGTCTGCGCCCTGCCCGTTACCTGGTAACGGATGATGACATCGTGATGATGGCGTCAGAAATGGGTGTGCTGACTTTCCCGCAAGAAAAAATCGTGAAGAAATGGCGTTTAGAGCCAGGCAGAATGCTGCTGATCGACACCGAACAAGGCCGTATTATTGGCGATGCTGAAGTGAAAAATGCACTTGCTACTGCCAAACCGTATAAACAATGGATTGAGAAAACACGCTACTTCTTGAGCGATATGCCAAAAGTGGATGGCAAATTAGAAATGGCTGCCAGCCTGTTGGATACCCAACAAGCATTTGGCTATACGCAAGAAGACATCAAATTCGTGATGGCACCAATGGTTGCCAACGGCGAAGAAGGTGCTGGCTCAATGGGTAATGACGCGGCATTGCCTGTGTTATCCGCGAAACCGAAATTATTGTATAACTACTTTAAACAGTTATTTGCGCAAGTGACTAACCCGCCAATTGACCCGATTCGTGAAGAACTGGTGATGTCATTGGTGACGTTTATTGGCCCTAAACCAAACTTGCTTGGTGTGGATGAAACCACCCCGCCAATGCGTTTGGAGGCTGCACAGCCTGTATTGATGCTGGATGAGTTAGAGCAATTAAAGGTCATTGCAACACTGACACAAAACCAATATAAATCCCTGGTGCTGGATATCACCTATCCTGCCGCACAAGGTAAAGCCGGCATGGCTGCTGCTGTGGCGAATATCGCCGGCGCTGCTGAAAAAGCCGTGCGTGATGGTTTTAATATATTGATTCTTTCAGACAGAAGCATCAGCGAAGCACGCCTGGCGATTCCAGCGCTACTAGCCTGTTCTGCAACGCATGAGCATCTGGTGAAAGCGGGTTTAAGAACCAGCACTGGCTTGGTCATCGATACTGGCTCAGCACGCGAAGTGCATCATTTTGCCTTGCTTGCAGGTTATGGTGCTGAAGCGGTCTGCCCATGGCTGGCATTTGAAACCATTAACCATATGGGTAGCAAAGACAATTACGAAGCGGCCAAGAAATTCGTTAAAGCCATCGGCAAAGGCTTATATAAAGTCATGTCGAAAATGGGTATCTCTACCTATCAATCTTACTGTGGTGCACAGATTTTTGAAGCGATTGGTTTAAATACCGTATTCGTAGATAAATACTTCACCGGCACTGCGACGAATATTGAAGGTATCGGCCTGGATCAGGTAGCTGAAGAAGCGGTACGCTTGCATACCAGCGCATTTGGCGATGACCCGGTATTGGCGAACAGCCTGGATGCAGGTGGTGAATATGCATTCCGCGTGCGCGGTGAAGAGCATATGTGGACACCGGATTCGATTGCCAAATTGCAGCATGCAACGCGCACCAATTCTGCGACCACCTATAAAGAATACGCTGCCTTAATCAACGACCAAACCCGTCGCCATATGACATTGCGCGGTTTATTCGAGATCAAGTCGGCAGGCCAAGCCATTCCGCTGGATTCCGTTGAACCAGCTAAAGAGATCGTGAAACGCTTTGCAACAGGTGCGATGTCGTTGGGTTCAATCTCAACAGAAGCCCATGCAACCTTGGCGATTGCCATGAACCGTATCGGCGGTAAATCCAATACCGGCGAAGGCGGCGAAGACGCTAAGCGTTTTATCCCTGTCGCACATGACACCACCATGGCCAATGTGATCGGTGCAAAAAATATTGAGCGCGATATCCCGTTAAAAGCGGGCGATTCCATGCGCTCACGCATTAAACAAGTGGCGTCAGGTCGCTTTGGTGTAACGGCAGAGTACCTTGCTTCTGCGGACCAGATTCAAATCAAGATGGCGCAAGGCGCTAAGCCTGGTGAAGGCGGCCAGTTGCCAGGCCATAAGGTGTCAGAATATATTGCGCAATTGCGCTTTTCAGTGCCAGGCGTGGGTTTGATCTCACCGCCGCCGCATCATGATATCTATTCGATTGAAGATCTGGCGCAGCTGATCCATGACCTTAAAAATGCCAACCCTAAAGCATCGATTTCGGTGAAACTGGTTTCAGAAACCGGTATCGGCACCGTTGCGGCGGGCGTGGCAAAAGCCAAGTCCGATCATATCGTGGTCGCAGGCCATGACGGTGGTACAGGTGCATCGCCTATCTCATCGGTCAAACATGCGGGTACGCCTTGGGAATTAGGCCTGGCGGAAACGCAGCAGACTTTGGTGTTGAATCAACTGCGCGGCCGTGTCATCGTGCAAGTGGACGGCCAAATGAAAACCGGCCGTGATGTGCTGATAGGTGCGCTGCTGGGCGCTGATGAATTTGGTTTTGCAACCGCGCCGCTAGTGGTTGAGGGCTGTATCATGATGCGTAAATGCCATCTGAACACCTGCCCTGTCGGTGTGGCTACGCAAGACCCGGAATTACGCAAGCGCTTTACCGGCCAGCCGGAGCATGTGGTGAATTACTTCTTCTTTGTGGCTGAAGAAGTGCGCGAATTGATGGCGTCTATCGGTGTTGCCAAGTTTGATGACTTGATTGGTCGCGCTGATTTGCTGGATATGCAAGCCGGTATCGATCACTGGAAAATCAATGGCCTGGATTTCAGCAAGATTTTCCACCTGCCGGATATGCCAGCCAGCGTATCACGCAAAAATAACGATGTGCAGGATCACGGTTTAGTGAATGCGCTGGATAACAAATTATTGGCGCTGGCAAACAATGCATTGGAAACAGGCACAAAAGTAGTGCTGGACGTGCCAATCACCAATACCAACCGTACGGTCGGTACCATGTTGTCGAATCAAGTGGCTACACGCTATGGTAATAAAGGTTTGCCGGATGACACGATTCATATCAATTTTACCGGTACATCCGGCCAAAGCTTTGCGGCATTTTTAGCCAAAGGCATTACATTCGAATTGACGGGTGAAGGCAACGATTACGTGGGTAAAGGCTTATGTGGCGGCCGTATCATTATCAAGCCACCAGTCGCGTTCCGCGGCATTGCGCATGAAAATATCATTATCGGTAACACGGTGATGTATGGCGCGACCACTGGCGAAAGCTATTTCAGGGGTGTTGCCGGTGAGCGTTTCTGTGTGCGTAACTCAGGTGCTTCTGCCGTAGTTGAAGGCGTGGGCAACCATGGCTGCGAATACATGACAGGCGGTACCGTAGTTGTTCTGGGTGTAACCGGCCAGAACTTTGCAGCAGGGATGAGTGGCGGTGTGGCTTATGTATACGATGAAGATGGCCAGTTTGCTAAACGCTGCAATATGAGCATGGTTGCGCTTGAAAAAGTCGAAACCACAGAATCTAGCGTAGGAAAAATACATCATTTAGACCAACCAGATGAAATCACGTTAAAAACCTTGATTGAAAACCACGCGAAATATACGGGTAGCGTACGCGCCACCAGTATGCTGGCGGATTGGGCAAATTACAGGGCTAAGTTTATAAAAGTAATGCCAAATGAATATAAACGTGCACTGATCGAACTTGCAGAAGATAAAGCGTTAGTTGCAGCGTAAAGCTTGCAGCATGAATAGTCGCTGCAAATAGCAAAATTAAATATGAGTAAGGGCTTATTAGTATGGGCAAAGTAACAGGCTTTATGGAATTCGAACGACTGGCAGAAGCAAATCTGCCGGTGGTTGACCGTGTTAAAAACTACAAAGAATTTGTGCTGCATCTCACCGATGACCAAGCCAAACAGCAAGGTGCGCGCTGTATGGATTGCGGTATCCCATTCTGTACAACCGGTTGCCCAGTCAACAATATCATTCCGGATTGGAATGACCTGGTTTACAGCCAGGACTGGCGTGCTGCGATTGATGTATTGCATTCAACCAATAACTTTCCGGAATTTACCGGCCGTATCTGCCCTGCCCCTTGCGAAGCGGCCTGTACTTTAAACATTAACGCAGACCCAGTCGGTATCAAGTCGATTGAGCATGCAATTATCGATAAAGCCTGGGAAAACAATTGGGTCACCCCGCAGATTCCAAGCCATAAGACAGGTAAAAAAATTGCCATTGTCGGCTCTGGCCCTGCTGGTTTAGCCGCTGCCCAACAATTGGCGCGTGTGGGCCATGACGTTGTGGTGCTGGAAAAAAGCAGCCGTATCGGCGGCTTATTGCGTTATGGCATCCCTGATTTCAAAATGGAAAAAGTGCATATTGACCGCCGTATGGCGCAGATGGAAGCCGAAGGCGTGGAATTCCGCGTGAACCAGAATGTAGGCGAAAATGTTAAAGCCGATGATTTGTTGGCACAATTCGATGCAGTGATTCTAGCGGGTGGTGCTGAGCATCCACGCGATTTACCGGTACAAGGCCGCGAACTGGATGGCGTGATGTATGCCATGGACTTTTTAACACCGCAAAATAAAGTGGTGGCAGGCGATACCATTGCTAACCAGGTAATGGCGACCAATAAAAACGTTGTGGTGATTGGCGGCGGCGATACAGGCTCTGACTGTGTAGGTACCTCAAACCGTCATGGCGCATTAAGCATCACGCAGTTCGAGTTGATGCCGCAACCGCCGGAAAAAGAGAACAAAGAGTTGGTATGGCCAAACTGGCCGCTGAAAATGCGTACTTCTAGCTCGCATGAAGAAGGCGCAAACCGCGACTGGTCTATCACCACCAAAGAGCTAATCGGCGAAAATGGTAAAGTGACGCATCTAAAAGGCTGTAAAGTAGAATGGAAAGACGGCAAGATGTCAGAAGTGGCCGGCACTGAATTCACTATCAAGGCAGACCTGGTATTGCTGGCGATGGGCTTTGTGTCACCAGTACAAAAATTACTGGATGCATTTGGTGTAGAAAAAGACAATCGCGGCAATGCAAAAGCCACCACCGAAGGTTTAGACAGCTATAAAACCAGCAAGGCTAAAGTATTTGCCGCAGGTGATGTACGCCGTGGCCAGTCTTTAGTGGTTTGGGCGATTCGCGAAGGCCGTCAGGCCGCAAAAGCCGTGGATGAGTTCTTGATGGGTTCATCTACATTACCACGCTAATTTAATCATTCTATTCAAGCCACAGAGAACACAGAGTTCACAGAGAAACCCCAAAAAAGGTAACTTCGTTTACTCTGTGTTCTCTGTGAGCTCTGTGGCTAAAAAATGAATACACTACAAAACGACACTTTCCTGCGCGCGCTAATGCGCCAGCCCACAGACTACACACCAGTGTGGATGATGCGCCAGGCAGGGCGTTATTTGCCGGAATACAGGGAAAGCCGCAAAACCGCCGGTAGCTTTTTGCAATTGTGCAAAAGCCCTGATTTTGCAACCGAAGTGACCATGCAGCCGCTGGATCGCTACCCGCTATTAGATGCTTCCATCCTGTTTTCCGATATCCTCACCGTGCCGGATGCAATGGGCTTAGGCCTGTATTTTGAAGAAGGCGAAGGCCCGAAATTTGAGCGAACCTTACGTGAAGAAGCCGATATCCGCAAGCTCACAGTGCCGGACATGGCAAAGTTGCAATACGTGTTTGATGCCGTCAGCCAGATCCGCAAAACCATCAATGGCCGTGTGCCACTGATTGGTTTTTCCGGCAGTCCTTGGACGCTGGCGACCTATATGGTTGAAGGCAAAGGCGGTACGGACTTTTTGAATATCAAGAAAATGGCTTACGCGCGCCCAGGCCTGTTGCATCATATCCTGGAAACTACTGCACAAACGGTGATTCATTACCTTAATGCACAAATCGCTGCTGGCGCACAGGCGGTGATGATATTTGATTCCTGGGGCGGCGCGCTGTCACACAATGCATACAAAGAATTCTCGCTCAACTACATGCAAAAAATCGTCGCCGGTTTAAGCAAATACAATGAAGGCCGTAAAGTACCCAGCGTCGTATTTACCAAAGGCGGTGCCTTATGGTTGGAAGCGCAAGCGGAAATCGGCGCCGATGCACTAGGCCTGGACTGGACGGTGGATATTGGTTCTGCGCGTAAACGCGTAGGCGATAAAGTGGCATTACAGGGCAATCTGGATCCTGCTATTTTGCTATCCACACCAGAGGCGATTGAGAAAGAAGTGGCGAGCATTTTAGCCAGTTATGGTCATGGTAATGGCCATGTATTCAATCTTGGCCACGGCATCACACAGTGGACGCCGCCAGAGAACGCGGCAGCCATGCTGGCCGCCGTGCGTGAGCATAGCAGGCAATATCACCTGTAAATAAAAAAGCCCGCAAATGCGGGCTTTTTTAATACTACTTTTAAAGAGACATGCGTTTCAAAGTCTCATCTTTATCAATAAACTTATGCTTGAGTGCGCCCAGAATATGTAACACAATCACCACCAGAATCACGATACCAATCGCTTCGTGTACTTCTACGTAGAATTCGCGCATGGCATTGTTGTCCAGCCCTTTGATAAACGGGATTCCAAACCATTTGATGCCATATTTGCTGTAAGCACTCATGATGATACCGCTGACTGGTAATGCGATCATTAACAGGTACAGCAAATGATGGGCGCCTGTTGCCAGTTTTTTCTCCCATGCTTTATAAGATGCCAGTAGCGGCGGCGGTTTGTGCGTAAAACGCCATAAAACGCGGATAGCAATCAGCGCAAGGATGGTTACGCCTAATGATTTATGCAGGTTGTAGTAAAAGGTTCTTGGTGAGGCTTCTTCAGCCAATTGCCAGGTATAAATGCCCCAATCGAACAGGTCATACGCCATTTGTTTGGGCGCTTCTTTTGGTAAATCACTCATATACCAGCCCAGCGCAAACATGCCAAAAATGGCGATTGCGATAAGCCAATGTAAAACGACGGCTGTTGCAGTGTAACGATTGCTACTGAAAATATTACCCGATCTACTCATAATGGCCTTTCATTTAAAACTTGAAATGTTGTGACGTTATTTTGAATGTAACGCTGGTCACAATCGTTTACGTCACGTTTCACTTAATATTAGCGTATTCTAAGCGATTAAACGTGTTTAAACACTATTTAAGGATGTAAATAATGCAGCAATTATCTTTACTATTGATAAGTTTTATCTTGATTAGCTGTGCGCAGGCGCAAGAAAAACCGGCTACAAACGATCATGCTTTTGCGGTAGAAAATGTAGGTAACGGGGTATATGTGCACCATGGCAAACACCTGGATATCGATGACGGCTACCAAGGCGATATCTGCAATATCAGTTTTGTGGTGGGCAGCAAAGGCGTTGCCGTGATTGATACCGGTGGCAGTTTAAAAGTAGGCAACCAGCTGCGCGATGCGATTAAAAAAGTGACGCCATTACCCATTTTGTATGTGATCAATACCCATGTGCATCCGGATCATATCTTTGGCAATGCGGCCTTTAAACAGGATAAGCCGCAATTTGTAGGCCATGCCAAGCTGGGTGATGCCATGCAATTGCGTCAAGAAGCCTATGATAAATTAAATGTTCGCTACCTGGGTGCAGATGCCAAAGGTAGCGAAATCGTGAAGCCAACGGTTTTGGTGAAAGAGCCGATCGACCTGGATTTAGGCGAGAGAAGCTTGAAAGTAACGCCCTACCCTAATGCGCACACCAATACGGATATCTCCGTGATTGACTCAAAAACCAGCACCCTGTTTACCGGCGATTTATTGTTTATTGAGCGCACACCGGTGATTGAAGGTGATATTAAAGGCTTGATTGCGGCAATCGATACGCTGAAGACTTACCCTGTAAAGCAAGTAGTGCCTGGCCATGGCCCTGTTGCCCAAGACTGGATTGCTGCCCTCAATAACGAGCAGCGTTATTTAAACGCCGTGCTGACCGATATACGCGCAACCATCAAAAGTGGCGGCGATATGGGTAAAGCGATGGATACAGCGGCGGCTAGTGAAAAGGACAAATGGCTATTATTCGATATTGCCAATCGCCGTAACGTCAATACGCTTTATCCTGGCCTGGAGTGGGAATAAAAAAAGCGGCTTTTGGCCGCTTTTTTGTATGCATTGGCTAATTATTTTTTCAAATTATCAACGCTTAAAGCGGTGACTGGATTCAAGTACAGCATTAGCAAGCCGCCCGCAATCGCCAGGTACTGCAACACAGGTAAGTGTAATAAGAATGAGATAATCACGGCATAAACCGCCATTAACAATGCAAAGAATTTAGTTTTAAAACCCAGCAGCAGAGCTAAACCACCGACTAATTGAATCAGTATAATAAGTGGCGCAAAAATACCGGGTAAACCCAAGCTACCTAAGCCTGCCCGATATTGTTCATAACCATCAGGGTTGCTAAAAAATCCAACAACTAGGGCAGCCACTTGTATTAAAAAAACTTGTGCGAGTAAAATGCGGGCAAGGGTCGATAGATAGCGTTGCATAGATAGCCTTTAACAAATTAGAGGGTAAAAAATCAAACTGAATCATGCACTGAACAGGCTTAACAAGCAAGCTGTAGCTAGTGTCTAAATTTATATCCAGGGAAATAATCTTGCCTTCACAATTAGAAAATACCGATATTGAACAAGTGAGCATTCAACAAGTTACCTGGCAGCAAGCAGAAGCTTATCTGCGTGAGGTGCGTACAATCGTATTTATTGAAGAGCAGCTGGTCACCCCGGAATTTGAGTGGGATGACATCGATAGCAGTGCCGTGCATGTGCTGGCCATGTATAAAAATCAGGCCATTGGCTGTTTACGCATTATTCATTATGCAAAAATAGGCCGCATGGCGGTTTTGAAGCAATGGCGCGGTTTGGGTGTGGGTAACAGGCTATTGAATAAGGCGATTGATATTTGCCGACTACAAGGCAGCAAGCAGATAGTATTGTCTGCCCAAACGCATGCGATTCATTTTTACCGGCAAGCGGGTTTTCAGGTCACCAGTGGCGAATATACCGACGTGCATATCCCGCATGTGGATATGCAGTTAACGCTGGATTAGCGGCTTGTTGCAAGATTAATTGTTAGCAAGGCCCAGCATTTGCTAAAATAGCCTATTAAGCTTTTATCACTTAACACTTATTATTAAACCCAAGAGAGAATTGTTATGTCAAAAATTATTTTTAAAGCAGGCGAAGCTACCGTATATTCAGAAGGCAAAGACGTTACTGCGGCTATGCCAGAGATTCTAATCGGCGCTGTAGATGGCCCGGTTGGCCAGGCATTTGCCAACTTGATGGCACAAAGCAAAGGCCACACTGCCATGTTTGCAGTGCGCGACATCAACCAATTGGTACGCCCTGTGTGTATGACAGTACCTAAAGTCACCTTAAAAGGCAGCACCGATGTCAGCCTGTTTGGTGGCGTGGTACAAGCGGCAACTGCAGATGCGATTTTAGATAGCGTGATTGAAGGCGTTATCCCTAAAGATCAAGTCAACGAATTATGTATCATCAGCTTGGTATGGATTGATCCAGGTTGTATCGCGCTAGAAAAAGAAGGCAAACTGGACAAAGCCGATATGTACAAAAACAACTATGATGCGACTAAATTAGCCATTAAACGTGCATTGAACGATGAGCCAAGCATTGAAGAGTTGATTGCCAATCGTCACAAAATCAAGCATTGCATGTGGGAAGATTCTTGGGACCAAAAATAAGTCACCAAGAATTAAGGTACAAGCGTAAATATTTGTAAAAACTATTTTTGAATTGCGCACAAAACAATAGCGTAAATCGCAAAATAGGTATTAAATTTGTATAGTTAAGTAAACACGAGATTCGGAGGCACTATTATGGCTGAGCGTAACGTATGCATGGAAGCTTTTGAGCGACTTTGTGCAGATGTCAATACAGACAAAAAATCTGCAATCGATCCATCAGATTACTGGTTATTTGAATTGGGATTCAGGTCGGCGATTGAAGAGTTATTATCGATTGCCGATGCGGGTTCGCAAGCGCGGCAGTTCGTTTCGCCGCGATTTCAAATGCTGGCAGACCGAATCTTAGAGTCCAGACCTCATTAATAGCCAATTAATTAGCTCGTTATGAAGTAAAAAAGCCGATTTATTCGGCTTTTTTTATAACCAAGCCTATTGTAAATCACAATTTATTAGTACTAAGGCGCTACTGCTGGTTGGGTAGACGGCTTAGCTTCTAGCTGCTTAGGCGCCGACTTCACATCTATCGTCAGCTTGGTTGCAACCACTTTTGTTTTGGCCTCACCCTTTACCGCCACGGCATTAGCAATACCCACGCGCTCAGCACTGATACCAGCATCCGCCAGCGCTTTTTGGATGGTTTTACCACGGCTATCGGCCAAGCCCAGTAAATCAGTGTTTTTGATTTCGAAGCTGGTAATAAGCTTTTCTAAGGCGGCTTCGTAGTGGCCAACGGGTGGTTTTTCAAGCTTGGAAGCCAGCTTTTTGAATAAGCTTTTTTTGGTCAGGGTGTCATGCAAAGCATCCACCGCTTTTTGGGCTTTGGGGTTGCTTAAGTCGATAGGCCCGGGGGCTTGTTCAATTGCTAATTCCACCCCCATTTCGGCTAATACTTGGCGCCGTATGGCGGTTTCTTGCAGTGCACGTACATCCATAACCTGGTCATAACTTGGCACAATACCCAGCGTAAGCCCTTGGCGTTTACTTAGCGCCTGGCTGATGGTTTTGATTTTTTCAAGCTCGGGCGGCGCCATGCTTGCGCTACCTGCCTCAAATACAATCGCTTCCAACTTATCGCCATCGCCACCAAATAACTTGCCTAACGCACGGAAAGGGGCCGTCACAATTTTACCCAATACGTTGCGGATGGCTTTCCAGACAATACCGCCGTAGCTAAATTGGGGGTCATCCAAGCTACCGGTTATGGGCAAGTCCAGGTCGATTAATCCATCGCTGTCTTCTAAAATCGCAATGGCTAAATCCAGTGGCAAATCGGCGGCATCTGCACTGTCCACTTTCTCACCCAGTTTAAGCTTATTGATGATAAATTTGTTTTCACCTGCTAATTGGCGCTGCTTGATTTTGTATTCTAAGTCTACAGACAGCTTGCCAGAATCAATGCGGCGCCCCGCAAACTTGCCTGAATAAGGTGTGAGCCTACTCATTTCCAAATTGGTAAACGAGAGCTTTAAATCGGTGAATTGGGTGGCTTTAAATGGCTTAACGCTACCGCGCACCTTGGCGGCGCCATAATCATCCACCTTACCGTCAAGCTCCACTTGTGCCGTGGCGTTCGCATCGGTAGCGATGCCATTGATCACGCCCGATAGTGCATGAATATTGGTGCCAAATTGTGGCGTAAGTGAAAGATCGGCAAACTCCATTATGCCGTTATCAATGCGCACGGTTTCAATGCTGACCGGAAAGGCTTCCGGCTCGTTCGTTTCCGGTGCAGCGGGCGTGAGCACAGCCTCAGGATTATTCACGGTTGCAGGTAGTTTTGGCCTGGCTAAATCACTATTTGCAATTGGTAAGGCCGGCTTCGCCGATACAGGCACCGTTACGACAGCAGGTGCGGCGGCAGCCCCTGCCTGGCTACGCAAAATACGCGCAATGTTAGTGCTTTTATCCGGGTTAATAATAAACTTGCCAACGGGTTGGCGGATGCTGAGCGAGGCGATATGCAATCGATTGGGTGCGAGTGAGAACGCCAGGCTGTCGCTGGCGACTTGTTCCCACGCCAAAAACGGCGCGTTGTTGGCTTCTTCCACCAGGGCCAGCTTATCTACGCTAAAGCCACCGTTAAAATTCACTGCCAGCGGAGACTGACTTTTTACGGTAAGCCTGCCATTAAGGTTGGCCTTGCCATCGTTGAGTTTTAACAAGGCAAATTGGTTTATGTAGGGCGCAAAGGGTTTGAAGGAAACAGCATCCGCTTTAAGCCGCATATCGACGTTAAGTGGCGCCGGTGACAACTTGCCCTGCGCTTCAAAACGGCCGCCCTGCACAATGCTAAAACTGCCTTTTAGCGGGATGGCACGCCTTGAGTCTAGCGAAGCATCACGCGTTTCCAGCGCTATTTTTTGAATGTCCAACACTACAGGACTGCCGGGGCTTTGGTCTTCAATATGCAATTGACCATCGCTCAAGGCTAACTTTTTAAGTGCCAGCTCCCAGTCGGGTTGGCTGGTTTTGTCTTGATTGCGGCTGGGTTTTTGTGCTGCGCCTGAAGAGGATGTGGCGAAAATGCGTTGCCAATTCAGCGGCGCATTGGGAGCGTAAACGAGTTCCGTTTTTAAACCCGATAGCAACACCGACTCCACGCTCGCTTGCTGTGGTTTAAGCAAAATATCGCCTTGGCTTAGTTGTAGGCCTTGCAGGGTTGCCACGGGTTTGTTGAATAAGCTGGATTTAAGCGCGATTTGGCTGAGTTTGGTGTGCAAGTCGCGAATTTCCCAATCACCGGCTGGGTTATTAGCAGCAAAATTCACATTGATATCGGCAATGTTAAATTGCAAGGGGTTGGTAAAACTATCGTCCTTTGCTTTCATTTGCCAATTGTTTAACGCAATCTTGGCGATGTTCACGCTAAAAGCTGGCGGGGGAGCTTCCACTGGTGTTGTGTTGCTTAATGTAGCCTGATTGCCAGGTGCTTCGGCGGTTGTGGTCTTGTGTGTTGACGGCTTGTCGCTGCTAAACGCGGCTTGCCAGTTGAGCTGGCCGGCCTTATTGATGTTAGCCGTCACGGCGCCGTTATCCAGCATTATTTGCGCGATGTTGGCCTGCGACTTTGCTAAATCCAGCCCAATATTTTGCAGACTTACTTCTGGCACAGACAATAAAGTATGTTGCTGGTGGGTAATGTCGACTGCCGACAGGTTCACATCCAGCTGCTCAAACGCCAGTTGCGCCTGCGATTGCTGGCTAAAGTCTAGCGCGGGCAGCGTGGCATGCAGCTTGTTAACAGTGATGGCGCTGGCGTTGTTGGGATGCATACTGAATGCGTTGAGTGACACATCCAGCTGCTGCAGCGCCACTTTTAAGTGTGTTTGGCTGCTTAAGTCTAAGCGCGGTGCCTTAATATTGAGCGACTGTGCACGCACTTCACCAACATTGTCCACCGTGGCATTGAGCTGGTTTAAGCCTAGATTGACGCCAGTAAGCACCAGCTTGGGTTTGTCTTGCGGCAAGGTAAAGTCATAGTCAAACGCGGTGTGTATAGCACCCGTATTGGCTGTAAATGGCCATTGCGTATTTTTAACAATGCTTAGCAGCTTGCTTAACGGAACGCCGTCAATGGCCACACGGCCTTTAGAGGCTACTGGGTTCACTCCCATATCACCTTTCCATTTAAGCGTACCGCCCTGCTCTGCAAAGGTGGCCGCAATCAGGTAATCGCCACGGTCTTTAGGTAAGGTGGAAAAGCCATCCAGCTCAAAATTAAGCGGGCTTAACTCGGCCTTAAACGGTGTTGTGCGATGATTGTCCGCGTATTGCACATTACCTTGTTTAACCTGAATATGCGCAATCACCACGCGCTGGATAGTGTCGCTGGGCGGCGAAGGGTCTTCATTCAGTTTAGTGATTAGGTCTGCCCAATTGAGCGTGCCGCTTGGTGAAATGGCGATCAAGCCTTTGGGTTCAAGCAAGGTGATTTCCTTGAATTTCCAGGCCCATTGGAATATGCCGCTGGCTTCCACATCCACCACCAATTGCTTCACGCTGGCAAGCGGGGCATGGGTTTTCTCTCTTAATCTAAAGTCGTCAACGGTGAGTTTTAGCCGCAATGGGTCAAACGTTACCTTGCCAACACTGGCCTCACTGGCCAGTTGATTATCGGCAATCCACGGTACTAGTTTTTTAGCCAGCGGATTGATAGCAAAGTAACTGAACAATACATAAAATAAGATTAAGCCAATGAAGATTTTGGCGGGTAAGGCGAACAGAAATCGCTTAGCGGTATTGAGCGTGTGTTGATAATTCATTTTTTTGTAAGCTTAACAAAATGTTGCGTACAGGTGTAGGTATGGCGGCAGCAATGGCCTCTTGGATGGGCAGCCAAATATGGGGTCTTGTGTTTGGATCGTGTTGAGCGACAATATGCCTTGCGCCCATGCTTAACAAGGGTTGCGGCGTAATGGCTAGTTTGTAATGGCTGAAAGCATGTTGTACTAATGCCAGCGGTTCTTGGGCTTCGGTGGCGAGGCCAAAACGGCTTAGCGCCACTTCCGCACCAATTTCTTCCATGCCGATTTCGGGCAGGCTCCACAAACCACCCCAAATGCCTTTGTGCGGACGTTTTTCTAGCATGATTTCATTTTGATGAAGCAGCAGCAGCATCGTCACACTTTTTTCAGGCATGCTTTTGCGCGGTTTTGGCGTTGGCAGGGTTTTAACAAGATTATGCGCCAAGGCTTGGCAACTATTATTTACCGGGCAAATGCTGCATTTTGGTTTTGTGCGCGTGCACAGTGTTGCACCTAAATCCATCAGGCCTTGGGTGTAGCTGATGGCATTTTGGGTATTTTCCACACCTTGTGGATTTTCCTGTTCTGCAAGCTGCCACATTTGTTGCGCCACTTTTGGCGCGCCTGTGTAGCCAGCTATATTAAAATGCCGTGCAAAAACACGCTTTACGTTGCCGTCCAGTATCGGCTGCGGCAATTGCAGTGCAAAAGTTGAAATCGCCGCAGCGGTAGAGCGGCCAATTCCAGCAAGGCTTTGAATATCGTCGAATTGGCGGGGGAAAACGCCTCCAAAATCATCCATGATGGTTTGAGCCGCGGCATGCAGATTGCGCGCGCGCGAGTAATAACCCAATCCGCTCCAGTACTGCAAAACCTCTTCTTGCGTGGCCGCTGCCAGCATTTCAATGCTTGGAAATCGCTGCATGAATTTGGCATAGTAGCCAACAACAGCGCTTACCTGGGTTTGCTGCAGCATGATTTCCGATACCCAGATCGCGTATGCATCAACGGTATTCTGCCAAGGCAAATCGTGGCGACCGTGCAGTTTTTGCCAGTCAATGATGCGTTGCGAAAATGAGGTCATGTGAATTTAAAATGATACTTTGCTATTTTGATGCTTATCTTGCACCATCATACTTAGTTGTTAAACCGAATAGGGAGTGAAAAATGAAACAAGTGTTAATGATGCTATTTTGCATGTGTTTAGTCGCGGCATGTAAGGTGGTGCCACCTGGCCATGAGCGTCACGGACCCGGCAACAGCGAAAACGCCCCGGGCCATAACAAACATGGTGACGGTCCAGGCAATAGCGAGAATGCACCAGGCCATAATAAATCGTACTAAAACTTAAACAGTTCTTTTAAGGCTTTTTCCTTTGCCTGTTCTTTTAAAGATTTAGGCTCTTCCGCCGGAGCAGGTGCAGCTTGAGCGGGTGCTGATTCAGTGCCTGCCGCCGCATCTGCCGGTTTTTTCTTATTGAGCAAATCCTTTAAAGCATCTACTTTATTTTCGCCGCCAATCAATTCTTTTACAGCAGCAGCCTTTTCGCCACCTACTTTATCCAGCAATTTAGATTGCGCTAAAGCCGTGCCTATCGCCGCGAAATCCATACCATATTTGGGGCTGGCAAATGTGCCGCTGATTTTTAACGGGATAGCGATACCGCTTAATTGGTCCAGGTCGGCACCACCCTGGCCTTTTAACGATTTCACAATCGTGGGTTTGGCGAGGTAGTTGATGGTTTCGTTGCCGATATCGATATCACCGCGGCTATCGCCTTTTGCAAGGCGCAATACAGGCGCTTTCATGGCCAGGTCTTCGTTGTGCGCCACGCCATTTTTGATGGTAAAAGTGGCGGTCAATTCGCTAAAATCGGTTTTTTTGGTTTTATCTGCACTGGCATCCTTGGTTTTTAAAATATTCACTTTGCTTTTCAGCTCGCGAATACTGCCGGCAATATCCACACCTTTTAGCGCGCCATCCGCCAGGTTAAGCGCAGCATTGCCTGCCAGGGCTTTTTTCAGTGCATTGACGCTAGTACCCTGTGTGGTGACGTCCACATTGACACTGCCCGTGCCGCTCAACATGTCGTTATTGATGGCGTCCACCATCAAGGGGCCAATAGAGATGCTTTTCATGTTTTGCTGCAACGTAATCACAGGGGTGGCGCGCGCGTCCACTTTTAACAGGCCATTCATACTGCCTTGGTACAAATTGGCAGAAAAAGGAGACAGCGTTGCCACACCGCCGTTCGCTTTAAGACCGACATTCACATTTTGTGTTTTAACGTTTGCTAGTTTCAGTTTGCCGATTTTGGCCTCGCCAGAGGCATTAAGCTTTTTTAGCGCGCTCAAATCAATGGGCGTATCAGCACTGTTTTTGGCAGATGCGGTTGTTTCACCTTTCGTAATATAACGGTCAGCGTCCAGCTGGTCGATATTAATCGCAAAATTAAAAGCCGGGTTGCTAAACTGGCTAATATCCAGGTTGGCGTTGATCTGGCTATCGTCCACCTTGGCACTTAAGGGCTTAAGGCTGACTTTTTCGCCGTCGGCTTTTAAGTTGATATTGATATTGCTGGCTTTGGTTTTGCCATATTTAAGATTGCCCACACGAATCGATCCATTTGCATTTAAGGCTTTTAAGCCACTTAAATCCAGTGCTTTGCTGCTGGCGCTAGATTCTTTCTTGGCGCCGGTTTCGGCGACTATGTATTGGTCTAAATTCACCTGGTCGACATCTAAATCAAACGTATACAGTGGCTTGGCAAACTGGCTGATGCCCAGGCTGCCTTTAATCTGGCTGTTATCCACCTTAACATTCAGCCCGCTTAAGGTTAGTTTTTGGCCATCGGCTTTAATGCCCACGTTTAAACCAGAAATGCGGTATTTTTCGTACAAAATGCTGCCAACACTCAGCTTGCCGTCTAAAAGTAAATTTTTCAGCGCAGTTAAATCAGCCGGCTTATTGCCGGATTTACTATCGGCTTTGGCAGCCGTATTTTTCGGCAGCAATTTGTTCAAATCCAGCTTATCGGCGTTGACGTTAAATTTGATGCGCGGCGTTTTAAAGCTGGCCACATTCACGTCACCCACCAGCTTGGTTTCAGCAATCGCTAAATTAAACTTGCTGTTCACCAGCTCTTTTTTAATGTCGGCATGGGCATCTAAATTAAAGCTGCCGCTCATATTGCCATTGGGCAAGCTTGGGTCTTTTACATTTAACTTACCTACCAGTTTGGGAATATCAAAAACCAGGTTTTCGATATTGCCGCTAAATGGCGAAGCAAATGTGCCGGTGACGGTCCGCTTACCTTGCACCATGGATAAATCACCGGTAATGCCGCTGCTTTGAATGGCTTTGGGTGAGCCTTTCATATCGGCCAGCACCATATTGGCTTTCAGATTACCGCTGGCATTTTCCTGGGCGAAGTTGATGCTGACTTTTTTGCTATTCACTTCATCTTTTAAAATAGTAATCGCAGGTGCGTTCATATCCACATTTTGCGTGCTGCCATCGAATTTGCCAGAGGCCACCAGTTGCAAGCCATCCACCAAAAATTCCATTTGCTCTGGTTTCGCATCCACATCACCATTGATCTTGATATCCATACCGGTACCGCCCAGCATATCGCCTGTGATGTGCGTATCTAAAGCCTTGACTTGATAATGCTTGCTTTCAGGGTCAACCAAAAAATTGCCTTTGAGCACAACATCGGCGGCAACCGCTGGCTGGTTGGCATTCAATTTAAAATCTGTTTCTAAATCCAACGGCTCGGCCAATGCGAAATGGCCCGATTTCATATTGAATGCCGACACGCGGTAGTTTGCGCCTGACGCTTCATCGCTGTAGTTGATTTCGGAATTGGTGATATTGACGCCATCCACATCAAATTTGATGGTTTCAGACTCTTCTTCTTTGCTCAGTAAATCATCAAAGTTGGTGCTGCCATCCTTGTATTTAATGATATTTGCTTTGGCGCCATCAACATAAACCGTATCCACCACCAATTGCTTTTTAAGCAAAGGCAGCACCTCAAGCGCCACTTTAACGCTGTTTACAGAAGCAAATTCCGCGTCGGATTTGTGCCCGGAAAGAGAGATTTTGCCTAAATCGGCACCCATTTTTGGCCAGAAACTGAGCGCAATATCGCCATCAATGGTCAGCGTGCGCTGCTTTTTATCTTTGACCAGCTTGATGATGTCGTCTTTGTAATCGTTTGGATTAAACGTAGCGGCAAAATAGGCAGCAACCAGCAAAGCCAGTAAAACAATGCCGCCAATGCTATACAGGGCGTATTTAATTAATTTATTCATCTTGTTTCTCTTTTCCTGCCAGAGTCAAAAGTACTCAAATCAAATCCAGATAATCAATGGTAAATATGCGGTTACCAGAAATACCATAATACAACTACGCCAAAAACAATGCGATACCATGCAAACGGTACAAAGTTATGCGTTTGCACAAAGCGGATCAAAAACTTTACAGCAATTAAAGCCGATAAAAAAGCCGTTACAAAGCCCACGGCAAACACGGTTAAATCATCCGTGTTTAGCAAGTGCCAGCTTTTAAGCAGGTCGTAGCCAGTGGCGGCAAACATGATTGGAATCGCTAAAAAGAAAGAAAACTCAGTCGCCACGGTACGGTTTAGGCCAAACATCATGCCGCCTAAAATAGTGGCACCGGCGCGCGAAATGCCAGGCACTAGGGCTAAGGCTTGCGCAAAGCCAATCTGTAATGCCTGTTTGCCGGATATATCATCGACACTTTGAGTGGGTGCTTTAAGCGGTAGTTTCTCTATCCACAGAATGGCAAAGCCACCCACAATCAAGGCGATAGCTACCGTAAAGGGTGAAAATAAATACTCTTTGATCACGCCATGAAAAGCCAGGCCAATTAATGCCGCCGGTAAAAAAGCGATAAACAGGTTGCGTACAAAGTGCTGCGCCTTGGCCTCCTTGGTGAGGTTGGTCACAGTGTCTACCAGGCGTTGTTTAAACGCCCAGCACACCGCTAAAATTGCACCTAGCTGTATGATGATTTCAAAAACATCGCGTTTTTCTTTGCTTAAAAACCCTAAAATATCGCCGACAATAATGAGGTGACCGGTACTGCTGATGGGTAAAAATTCGGTTGCGCCTTCAACCAAGCCCATGATGACGGTTTTTAAAAGTAGTATTAAATCCATAATTGATGTTTTTTGATTAATTGACTTTCATTTTATCAGGTTTACCAAATTACAAAGGGTGCACTAGCACCCTTTCGTTTGAATCTTTAATGACAGCTAAGCTGCGGAAGGCTGTTTTACTTCAGCATACCCAACACGGTTGATAATATATTACCTGATTCGGCTGGAACCTCGCCGTCTGGCGTTAATTTATCGATCACGCTTGGCAGGTGCTCGGCGATCTGCGCGCTTAATGTTTCCGGGTTAATGCCAAATTTGGCCGCCAAGTCAGCAATCGCGCCATTACCTAACACATTAGAGATATCTTCAGCAGATACCGGAATGTTCGCACCCTTCCCCACCCACGAAGCAGCCGTTTCACCCAGGCCACCTTCCTTGAATTTTTCCAGAATGCCGCCCAAGCCGCCATTCTGGTTAAACAAGTCAATTGCAACCTGTGCCATATTGCCCTGATCGCCACCCAATTTGCCTAACACTGCCCCTGCTACGCTGTCGAATAAGCCCATTTTATTTTCCCCTAATATATTGCATTAACAAGTTAATTGCTTTGCTTGCGCGCTAGTTGCATGGCAAAACGGCTGATGCCAAATGGTACATTAGTTGCTTATGTAAAAACAACTAGCCACACATTTTTTACAAACGTTAACAGGGAATCAGTATGAACCGCCAAGATGTCACCGAGATGATTATCATCAATAAAAAAATCAAAGGCCTTAGCTGGCTGGATATTGCCAACAAGATTGGCCTGTCAAAAGAATGGACCACGGCTGCTTTGATGGGGCAGATGACGCTGAATCAATCGCAGGCAGAAGTCATCGGTGAGGCGCTGGATTTACCACCTGAGGCGGTAGCAGCCTTGCAGGTGGTACCTTATAAAGGCAGCTTGCCCACGGCGGTGCCGACCGACCCATTGCTATACCGTTTCTATGAGCTGATCAATGTGTATGGCACCACCATCAAATCACTGATTCATGAAGAGTTCGGCGATGGCATTATGAGCGCGATTGATTTTTCGATGGATATCCAGCGCGAAGCCAACCCGATGGGCGATAGGGTAAAAATCGTATTAAACGGTAAATTCTTACCTTATAAAACGTATTGATACTGCGCGATATTGAAGCTGCGCTGCACCAATGCAGCGCATTCAGGTCACTTTGCGCACCTGAATTTAATAGGCACTACTTTTAAAAGCGCTCGTTTTCCCTTAAATAACGCCACTGGCCTGGTGGCAATTTACCCAGGTTCACGCTGCCGATGCGCACGCGTTTTAAGCCCACCACAAACAGGCCGACCATTTCACACATACGGCGTATCTGGCGTTTTTTGCCTTCACGCAATACAAAGCGCAATTGGTCTTCGTTCTGCCAGCTTACCTTGGCGGGCTTCAATTTTTCGCCATCCAGACTCAAGCCATGATTCAGGCGCTGCAAATCCGCATCACTCAATGTTCCTTCAACGCGCACCAGGTATTCTTTTTCAACAGATGAATCTTCCCCAATCAAATGACGCGCTACGCGGCCATCCTGAGTGAGCACTAACAAACCTGTTGAATCAATATCCAGGCGACCTGCTGGTGCCAGACCGTGTAAAAATCCGCGCTGGAATTCCTTGGCATTGTATTCGTTTAAATCCGGGTCATCCATCCATTCGTTATCCGGGTGCACCAGCACGATAGCAGGTTGGTAGCCATCTTCTGCCTGCCCGCTCACATAACCCACAGGTTTATGCAGCAATATGGTGACTTGCTCGGCTTGCTGCTCATAGGCATAGCCGCTGATCACGATTTCCGCATCAGGCTTGATGCGCGTGCCCAGCGTTTCCATAATCACGCCATCCACTTTTACCCAGCCATTTACAATCCATTCATCCGCTTCGCGGCGCGAACAAATGCCGCGCTCTGCCATCACTTTAGAAAGACGCGGCTGCTCAACATTCACAGGCGATGATTTATAAGCCGCTTTTGCCGCAGCGCCGTATTGCGGCGTAGCAACCGCATCGTAACCATCGCGCACCTTGCCACCACGGCGCGGTGCCTGGCGGTATTGCGGTTCATTTTTATCCGGGCGCGGAGTAACGCGTGTATCTACACCTGCTGGTTTATGTTGTTTCGGTTCGTTATCAGGCTCTGCCCTTAACTCACTTCTTAACGGCCTGTTTTCATTTCGCGTGTTATCCGCAAACGGCTCGCCATGCGCTTTGCCATCAAAGCGGTGATTACGCTGGCGCGCGCTATCGGATGACTTTGCAGGACCAGCAGATCTATTTTCATTACTAACGTTTGCACGCGTGCCAGCATCGCGGTTGTCATTTGCGCGAACGCGTGAATCCGTTCTAGGCTCTTGTGATTTAACAGCATCTTCCCTGGCCACAGGCTTGGGCGGCGCTTTTGTTCTATCGCGGCTGGCAGCATCTGCGCGGCGCACAGGCGCTTTCCCTGTTGATGGGGTATTGATGGGTTTTTTAATGAGTTTAATCGTGGTCAAAGTTTAGCCAACACGTTTTAGATAATGCCGTCATTTTAACAAAATTAAGCAGCAAGCCCTTAATTATTCATGATTTAATTAGAATGCTGGTACAAATAAAGCGGTCAAAACTTTGAGTACTGTCTAGCTGGCTAGTTCTATCATGCAGGTACTAGTGAAAGGAGCAATCTCATGGATACCGATGTGCTTATTGCAGGCGCTGGCCCCACAGGCTTAATGCTTGCCAATCAATTAGCGCGGCAGGGCATCCGCGTCATGATTATAGACAGGCATTCCGGCCCGGCGCAGCAGACGCGCGCGATGGCGGTGCATGCAAGAACTCTGGAAATCTACGCCAAATTGGGTATTGTGCAACAGGCACTAGCGTTGGGCCGTAAAGGTAATGGGGCCAATATGTGGGCGGCAGGCAGGCGTATGGCACGCATCCCGTTAGGTGATATCGGCAAAACCGTCAGCCCGTTTCCTTTTGTATTGATGTTGGGTCAGGATGATAACGAGCGCATTCTAGGCGAACATCTTAATCAGCAGGGAATATCCGTGCAGTGGAATACCGAGTTGATGGATTTAGAGCAACAGCCCGATTGCGTCAATGCCACCCTAAAACTGCCAGACGGAAGCCTGCACAAAGTATCAGCCAGTTACCTTGCTGGTTGCGATGGCGGGCACAGTACCGTGCGTGAACTTTCAGGCATTCAATTCCCCGGTGCGCCTTATGAGCATGTTTTTTTTGTGGCCGATACCGAAGCCACAGGCGATATGGTGCCGGATGAACTAAACGCCTTTTTATGGCATGACGGCTTTCACCTGTTTTTTCCGATGGCTGGCAAAGATCGCTGGCGTGTGATTGGTATTCTGCCTAAGCGCTTGAGAAATCAAGATGATGTCGAGTTCAGTGAGCTGAGCCCTGATATCCAGCAACAAGCAGGTATTCACTTGGATTTCAAGGCATGTAGCTGGTTTTCAACCTACCGCATTGCACACCGCGCCGCAGAAAAATTTCGCGACAGGCGCTGCTTTTTGCTGGGTGACGCCGCGCATGTGCATAGCCCCATGGGTGGCCAGGGCATGAACACCGGCCTGCAAGATGCGTATAACCTGGCGTGGAAGCTTGCGCTGGTGGTTAAGGGGAATGCCAAAGACAGTCTTCTGGATAGCTACGAAGCTGAGCGTCTGCCAGTCGCACAACGCTTACTCAAGACCACCGACCGCGCCTTTACCCTGCTGGTTTCCAATAATTGGCTGGCAGGCATATTCCGCACCCGCATCCTGGCCAAAATCGCCGCATTTGCCATGACTTTTGACCTACCTAAACAGATTGCTTTCCGCACCATCTCCCAAACCGGCATCCATTATCGGCAAAGTCCCTTGTCACAAACGCTTGGCAGCCAACCAGCAAATGCGCCACAAGCAGGTGACCGCTTTCCGTGGTTGCAACTTAAGTTTGAGGCAAATGGCCAGGTTGAGGATATTTTCCAGAAAATGGATGACACACGCTTTACCTTGATTGTAGTTGGTCAGCCTATCCCGGATAATATGCAAAATCTGGATAACATAATGACCACACTGGTGATTCCCGACAATACACATAATACTCAAGAACTCGCGCGCGTTGGGATTGCCAAACCAGCATTTTACTTACTGCGGCCAGATGGCCACATTGGACTGGTTGGTAGTCACCTAACAATTGCTATTTTGAAAGAGTTTCTATCGAATACTGGTATTAGCCTTCAATGATGAATATTAATTGAAAGTTAAATTCCTTAAGATTGCTAAAGCTTCACCTGCAATATTCAGCTTGAATTAAGTTTTTGACGTTAATATTTAGTCTCAGTTAAAACCTTCTCGCATTCTGAAACGGACTAAAATGTTGCTATGAACACTTATCTTACATTGGCAAATAGATGCCTAACCTTATAAAAATATTACCCTCAATCGCGCTATCCATATTGCTAGTGCTGTTTGCTACTCAGGCAGTACATTCTGAAGAAAGCCCAGCCACCGCACGCAAATTATCCGCATCCGGACAAATTCTGTCGTTAGAAAAAATCACTAAAGCCGCCAAAGCGATAAAAGCCGGTGAGATTCTGGAAACCGAGCTTGAGCGCAAGCATGGCCTATATATTTATGAGGTAGAGATACTGGATGCCAAAGGGCTGGTATGGGAGCTTAAGCTGAATGCCAAAACCGGCAAGCTCATCAAAATGGAGCAAGACGACTGAGTATGCGCTTACTGTTGGTGGAAGATGACCCTACCCTTGGCCCGCAATTGCAGACTGCATTGCAGAGGGCGGGTTACGCGGTGGATTTAACCACCGATGGGGTTGAGGCGGAAATACAGGGCGATCTGGAGCCTTATGATTTAGTTGTGCTGGATTTAGGTTTACCCAAACGCCCCGGGCTGGAAGTGCTGCAAAACTGGCGTAACCGGGATAGTCGCACACCTGTAATTATCCTCACCGCGCGCGGTAGCTGGCAGGAAAAAGTCGCTGGCTTTAACGCAGGCGCGGATGATTACATTAGCAAGCCATTCCAAATTGAAGAGTTATTTGCGCGTATCAGTGCCGTGTTAAAGCGCAGTGCTGGCTTTGCAAGTGGTGAGTTACAGCATGAACATTTCAGTTTGGACGAACATTCTCAGACCGTAATTTTAGAAAGTGGCGAACGTCACGACCTGACGGGTACCGAATTCAGGTTGCTACGCTATTTTATGCTGCATCCCGGCCATGTACTTTCCAAAACTGCACTTACTGCCCATGTGTATGAATATGATGAAGACAAAGACAGTAATGTGATTGAGGTGTACGTTAACCGCTTGCGGCAAAAAATTGGTAATGATTTGATTCAAACCAAGCGTGGCCAGGGCTATGTATTCGGGGCCAGGCAGTCATGATTTCCCTCAAGCGCCACCTCTCCTGGGGGTTGGTCATCAGCCTGGTTGCATTGCTGACTTTGCAATGGGCGATTGTGACTTACGCCATCAACAAACTGACCGAAAACCAGCTGGTTGAGCGCTTACAGCGAGAGGGTGAAAGCTTGCTGGCGGGCACGGAATTCGATGCGTCAGGGCAATTACAGCTGGATTCCAAGCACGTCAGCGCTGTGTATCAGCGGCCATTTTCCGGCCATTATTATGTGATCTTTTCTGGCCAGCAGCGCCATACCTCGCGTTCTTTGTGGGATGTCGATTTGCCTATCAAGCCATTAAATACGGGTACCCATACCAAGCTCTATATCAATGGCCCTGAGCAACAACCTTTGATAGTGGTTGTGCACGGTTACCAAAAACAGCAAGGGGTGATCACTATTGCAGTGGCGGAGAACCTGGCCAGCTTAAAAGCGGGTGTGATGCGTTTCCAGATACTGTATGCAGTGGTTTCCTTGATCGGTTTAATAGCTTTGCTGGTGATACAACGCCTGGTGGTCATCAATGCGCTGCGCCCTTTGCAGCAGATCAAGGACAATATAGCGAAACTGGTCAGTGGCGAAGAAACCCAAATTAAAAATAATGGCCCGCAAGAAGTTGCGCCGCTGATCGAAGAAATGAATCGTCTTTTGCTGGCCGTGCAGCATAAATCCAGGCGATCCAGGGAGTCGTTAGGTAATCTGGCACATGCACTTAAAACCAAGCTCACGCTACTGAATCAGGCGGCGGAACGGCCAGAAATGGATATGTTCCTGGAAATACGCAACGATATTTATCGCACCACAACTTCCATTAGCCATAGCATAGAGCATGAACTCAAGCGTGCGCGCTTGTTAGGTGATTCGCACCCGGCACGTAGGGTGGATTTAAAGTCTGAGATTGCGCAACTGGTACACACCATGCGCCAAATATACCAGGCCAAAGCGGTGAATGTGATGTGGGAAATCACGCCAGAGGCCATGTTTAACGGAGACAGGGAAGATCTGCTGGAGATACTAGGCAACCTGCTCGACAATGCCTGCAAATGGTGTCGAAATACCGTGACACTCACCGTCAGCGGAGACAATGCGACGATTTTTGTGATTGAAGATGATGGCCCAGGCTGTGTCGAGAATGAGCTCAATTTACTGACGCGGCGCGGTTTTCGTGCGGATGAATCCATGCCTGGCAGTGGGTTGGGGCTTGCCATCGTGCATGATATTGTTGATAGCTACGGGGCGCAGCTTAGTTTTGGCAGGTCGGCCGCACTAGGCGGCCTGCGTGTTGAAGTCAGGTTTAACTCCCACAAAGTTGAGAGCTAAACCTTATAGCTAGAACCAGTCGCGTTTGATGCTGCCGACTTTACCGGTTTTTGCATCCACATTCACATCCCACTCCTTGCCGTCCACATCCACAATCTCAAACTCGTAATCCCAGCCTTTTTCAAAGTTGCGGTCTTCCAGTTCGGCATCTTTAATCACACCAGGCTTTGCCTGTAGTGCAGTCGCTTTTGCCTGCTCTAAAGTAACTAGCCCAAAAGATTTAGAGATAGTTTCCATCTCTTGCAAGTCATCATCATCGGCATGTGCAGGGCCAAACATGGCAAAAGAAATGGCGGTTGCCATCACAAGTGTTTGTACGGATTTTTTCATTATCATTCTCCATTGGTTGATTGGTGAGACCTACTTTACTCGGCCAACCTGAATACAAGCTTAAAATTGGTAACAGAACCAATAGTTGGTGTTGAATGAATAACGGGGCGTGGAAATTACAATGATAGTGACGAAATAGATAAACCTGTATGTAGCTGGTTACAAAAGTGGTTGGCCAGCTTCTCGCTTTACTCAATATCCCAATAAGGTTCAGGGCCAAACCGTTCTATCAGGAAATCAATGAGCACGCGGATCTTCAAGGGCAGGTTACGTTTAGGCAGGTAAAGTGCGTAAACATGCTGATACACCGGAATATATTCGGACAACACGGATTTGAGGCGCTTGGCTTGAATATCCTTACCGATAATAAAAGTCGGCAGTAATGCCAGGCCAAATCCACCCAGTACAACCTGTGATAACGCTTCGTCATCGTTGATGCGCAACCTGCCGGCAACAGGGACAGAAACCTCCCCGCCAGGGCCATTAAAACGCCACAAGCCTTTGTCGCCGGAATGGATGTAATCCAGGCAGTTGTGGCTGACTAAATCCTGCGGTAAAAGCGGGGTGCCGAACTCTTCAAAATACTTCGGGGTGGCACATAGTTTTCTGCGAATTGGTGCCAGCCTTCTTGCCACCAAAGCCTGCGGCAGGTCATGCGTAACGGTAATAAGAACGTCATAGCCCTCCTCCGCCAAATCGATGACCCGGTCTGTCACCGTCATATCAATTTTTAACTCGGGGTAGCGGCGCATAAATTCGCCAATTGCAGGCGCGATATGCAAGGTGCCGAATGCAACGGATACCGCCACTTTAAGCACACCGCGCGGCTGGGCATTCAAGCTATCAATCATGCCTTGCGCTTCGTCTGCCTCGTAACTGATGCGCATGCAATACTCAAAAAATGCCGTGCCTACTTCGGTCAAGCTAAGATGCCGCGTACTGCGATTGAGCAAGCTGGCGCCTAGTGCCTGCTCCAATTTTGCAACCGCCTTGCTGACCGATGATCGCGAAACACCAAGCTTTCTGGCTGCCGCAGAAAAGCTTTGTTCATTGACCACTTCTGCAAAAATAATCATTAAGTTCAAATCATACATTCGCATATTGTAGCGCTTTATATCATTGTGATTGTCGCTTGGCAGGAAACAATTATGTTCAATTAGATGGACTAATTTATTCCGGCTATAAGCATTAATATGCTGCCTGACACCATC
>JAZKEN010000011.1:0-3085 GCA_040387035.1 Pseudomonadota bacterium
TTGGCAAACTTATAGGCAAATATATCAGCATCCATCAGGAACGGCATTTTATATTGGTTGATTTCTGTCATCGGTGTGCGTATGTAGCCGGGCGCGATGGTGCTTACGGCAATATTGTAATGCTGCATTTCGCTACGCAGGCTTTCGCAGTAGGTGATTACGGCTGATTTACTGGCGCTGTAAGCGGCACTACCTGGAATGCCGCGTATACCGGCCACACTTGCTACGCCCACCAACTGCGCGTTTTGACCTTGTTGTGCAGCTTGCTTCATGGCGGCGATAAAGGGCTGAAAAGTATGCACCATGCCCATCACGTTGATATCCATCACAGCTTGAAAAGCGGGAATGTCTTCGCGGTACTCGGTTAATGTACCACGGCTGACGCCTGCGCTGGCAATCACGATATTCGGTGCACCAAAGTGTTTTATAAAATGCTCTGCAGCCAGTTGGCAAGCCAGGCTATCGCGTACATCCAAGGGGTAGATGCTGCAGCTAATATGATATTGGTTTTGCAGGCTATCCGCTAAAGCTTGTAAGTGTTCACTACGCCTGGAGGCTAGTCCAATAAAGCAGTTGGTGTTTGCATAACGCTTGGCATATTCGTGCGCTAGAGCAGAGCCAATGCCGCTGGATGCGCCTGTGATAAAAATATTCATAACTTAAAGTGTAGCGCATTAAAAACCCGCTGTGCACAGAAAATAATTCAGTGCATCAGCGGGCTCTTTGCTTACTTACTTTAAAGGACTATTTTTTAACTAATAGCATGGTTTTCGGTAAAGCTTTTTTCTTGGTAACTAGTTTGGCCTTGCTGGCCACTGCTACTTTTTTGCAGCGGGTGCCTTTGTGGTTTGCGTGGCTTTATCTTTACGCACGTTATCAATGATGTAATCGGCCACTTTAAGCGCTTCGGCATTGCCGCCACTCATGGTGCTGGATGTAATAAATTTACCATCAATGATCAAGCTAGGTACGCCAGTGGCGCCTGATGAGCGGAAGATTTGCGCCGCACGGTTTAAATTGGTGTTGATCGTGAAAGATTTAAACGCTTGCTCGACTTTTACCTTATCCATACCGCTGGCTTTTGTGATCCAGTCAATCGCTGCTTTTTCATCGGTTGGGTTCAGTACTTTTTGTTTATGCACGGCATCAAATAACTGGCTATGCAATTTTTCCTGTACCCCTAAAGTTTCCATGGCAAAAAAGGCTTTTGCCATTGGTGCCCAATCGGCACGCGGTAGTGCAGGCATACGCTTGAAATAAACGTCAGCAGGTAGTTTTTTAACCCAGGCGTTTAAAGGGGCTTCCATCTGGTAGCAATGAATGCAGCCATACCAAAACACTTCCATCACTTCAATTTTGCCGGCTACATCGGTGGTGATTGGTTGCGCAACCGCATCGAATTCCGCGCCTGGTCTTGGCGCTTCAGCCGCGGCCGAGGTGCTCAACAATAACAATAAAATACCTAAATACTTTTTCATGGGTGTTTCCTATTTAACTTTAAAATTATATTTTTAATGCAACAAGCTATGACTAACAACGGATAATAAACGATTCAGATGACAAATAATTAGGGTAGGCTAATTTGATTTAGTTTCAGTGTGCACCTTAATTAAATCGGTATTAAAGCCGCCAGTGGTTAGCTCGCCCCTGATTTTATTAATCTGGTTGATATCGCTTAATGGGCCAACGCGCACGCGATGCCACACGCCTTTTTCAGGAATGGTCGCGGTTTGTACAACGGCCTCAAAGCCTTGCAGGGCAAGCTTTGCTTTCATATTATCAGCATCTGCTTCATCTTGAAACGCGCCAATCTGCAAGAAATAGTTATCTTTTTTAACAGTAAGTGAGCTGTCTTTTACTTCTTGCTCGGTAACCGTACTTTCCGTTTCGGGCAATATGGTATAAAAATCAAATTGATTGTTGGCTTTATTCTGTGCCGTTTCGTCAGGATTTTCGTCTGCGGGTAAAGCGCTTTCAGTAGCTATTTTTTGTTTTGGCAGTTTTTCTGAAAGCATTTCGCTATTGTTGCCGGTGGATTTTTTATCATTGAATGGGCTGTCCGATCCTTTGATATACATGGTTACGCCAAGCGATAGACCAACACCTAGCAGCAAGCCCACTAATAAGCCGGTAAAAAACGGACTGCCTTTGCTGCTACTCCTTTTTGGGGTGGGCTTGTAATCTTTACTCATATTGCATCCTTAATGTTTCTTTATACTTGCTGTTGCTATTTGGCTTACATTTTGTTCGGCGCGCTTACACCCAGTAAATCTAAGCCATTTTTCAGCACTTGTTGCGTTGCGGCGATTAACGCCATACGCGCCAGTTTGGTTGGTGCATCGTCTACCAAAAATTTTGTATCATTATAATAACTGTGCAAGTCGGCCGCACATTCTTTTAAATAGTTTGCAATGGTGTGCGGTGCTAATTCAGTCGCGGCATCGCTGACCACTTCCGGATACTCACTCAGGCGCTGCATCAATTTTGTTTCGTTTGGCATATTAAGCGGGCTTAAGTCGACATCTCTTAAGCTATCAATTACACCGTTCCATTGCGTTAATACGCTGTTAATGCGTGCATGCGCATACTGGATGTAATACACAGGGTTATCGTTGGTTTGGGCACGCGCCAGGTCAATATCAAACACCAATTGCGAATCGGCTCGGCGCGCCGCCAGAAAATAACGAGTTGCGTCGCAACCAACTTCATCGATTAAATCACGTAAGGTGACATAACTACCAGCGCGTTTAGACAATTTTACTTCTTCACCACCACGCATTACGGTAACCATTTGGTGCAGCACATAATCTGGCCAGGCGGGGGGAATACCCACATCCAAAGCCTGCAAGCCAGCTCTAACCCTGGTAATCGTGCTGTGGTGATCGGCGCCCTGCTCATTGATGACACGCACAAAGCCGCGATTCCATTTATCCAGATGGTAAGCGACGTCGGGCACAAAATAGGTATAGCCGCCATCCGTCTTGCGCATCACGCGGTCTTTGTCATCGCCAAAATCGGTGGTTTTTAACCAAAGCGCATCGTCCTGCTCATAGGTATGGCCGCTTTTGATTAAATTCTGCACGGT
>JAZKEN010000012.1:0-7398 GCA_040387035.1 Pseudomonadota bacterium
ACCACTTCGCCCAGCGGGCTTTGCAGTTCTTGCGCGATGCGGCTTGCCACCGAACGTGCCGCAATACGGCGTGGCTGGGTATGGCCGATCAAGCCTGCAACACCGCGGCCCAACTCCAGACAGATCTTGGGGATTTGTGTGGTTTTACCAGAGCCGGTTTCACCGCAAATGATCACAACCTGGTTACCGGCAATGGCGGCAGCGATTTCCGCTTTTTTGCCGCTAACTGGCAGCTCTGGTGGATATTCAGGTTTGGGTAGATTGGTTAATCGCTGCTGGTACTTGGCTTGCGACCGTTGAATTTTTATAGCGATTTCAGCCAGTGATTTTTCTGCTGGCTTGTTTTGGCTGATTTGCGACTGTGCCTGACTGAGCTGGCTGCGTAAGCGAAAACGATCCACCAGCATACAACTGGATAGCGATTTTACTAGCTGGGGGATATTCAAAGGGTTTGTCTGCATGCGCCGTTATTTTAACATGCGTCACTGTTATCAGCGTGCTGATAACAGCAGTGATTACATTCACGCACTAATGGTGATTGGGTTTGGTGCTGGCTTTCAAAAAAGCACCTCTCACTTCAAAATGTACCGTATCTATGATCTGGTGCTGATGATTCAATAATTCAAGTGTATGCCTGCCTAAACCAGGTTGCCAGGCAGCTTGATTGAAAATCGTCCCATTTAAGCGCCATCGATAATGGTTACCGGATGCTAGCCGAACATTTAACTGGTTGGTTTTAAACACTAATTTTTGTTGCAGGGCTGGAATCTCCGGATC
Organism: Pseudomonadota bacterium; assembly: GCA_040387035.1. Taxonomy (GTDB): domain Bacteria; phylum Pseudomonadota; class Gammaproteobacteria; order Burkholderiales; family Methylophilaceae; genus Methylotenera_A. The sequence goes on from JAZKEN010000012.1 coordinate 778, forward strand.
CAGTGCAATGATAGTACCCTCGCCCGGATAGGCAATACGCACTAATACCTGTTTTTGAGCGGTCGTTTTATGGCTGATCAATTGTGCCGTGTGTTGATTTGCCACAATAATATTCTGCCCTGTGCCAGCTAAAAACAATTCGCGCCGGGCTGGCTCTAAATCTGGCATGTAGCGGATTTGCCTGGCTTCTACCGTGACGGGTAATTTTGGCTGAAAGTGCTTGCCCGTATGTAATTTATCCATCACTGCCCGCCAGACTGGCGCAGCGCCGGTTACTCCGGACACATCATGCATAGGCGCACCATTCGCATTGCCCACCCATACACCTACCGAATATTGGCTTGAGTATCCAATACACCAGTTATCGCGCATATCCTTGCTGGTGCCGGTTTTAACCGCCGTCCAATAAGGGGTATGCAATGTAGAGTCCTGCCCGAAAGTAAGATAGCGCGCGGCATTGTCTGCCAATATATCGGAAACAATAAAGCTGGCTGCTGGCTTCAAATAGGTTTGCCTAAATGGCTGTGATTTTGAATCTGTAAAAGTAACCGCCTGCCATAAACCGCTATTGGCCAGCGCGCGATAGGCGTTTGTTAGGTCGATCAAACGTACATCTGCCGCGCCCAATGCCAGGCTATAGCCATAGTAATCAGCCGATTCGGTCATGGTTGAAAAGCCAAATGTTTGCAGCGCTTCGTAAAACTGGTCACCACCCACATTCAGCAAAGTACGTACAGCAGGTACATTCAGCGAGCTAGCCAGTGCAAAGCGTGTGCTGACCGGTCCGACAAAATGCTGGTCGTAATTTTGTGGCACATAATAGCCGCTGGGGGTGGCGATGCGTACCGGTGAATCATCCAGTATAGAGGCCGCCGTGAGTGCGCGTTGCTGAATGGCCACGCCATATAGAAATGGTTTCAGTGTAGAGCCCGCCTGGCGCGGCGCGGTGACGCTATCGACATCTGGTGCGCTGGATAAACTACCGCTTGAACCCACCCAGGCCAGCACCTGGCCGGTTTTATTATCCAGCACCACAACAGCCCCATCCTGCACATTCTGATACTCCAGCTGCATTAAATTGGCGCGTAATTGTTGCGTGGCAAAACGCTGCAAATCGGCATCAACGCTGGTTTTAATTGTTTGACTGGTTTTAATTTTCTGATTAGCCGCACCAATCAGTTTTCTGGCCAAATGCGGCGCCTGGTTTCGCAGGGCGATTTCAAATGGCCCTTGTAGCTTTAGGCTGACATAGCCATCCAAAGCCGCACAAAATTGTGCCTGCCGCATTTGTTTCAGCAATACGCAGGCGCGTTCGGTCACTTTGGCGGCATTTGCATTCGGGGCGCGGATCAACACAGCGGCAATCGCGGCATCGCGAGCATTCAATGCCGATGGTGCCTTATTAAACAAACCAAAACTCATCGCTGAAACACCTTGCAGTTCGCCACGAAAAGACACTTGATTGAGATACGCCTCTAAAATCTCATCTTTTTGCCATTGGTTATCCAACTGCAAAGCTTGGGCGATCTGGGTGGTTTTTTGCAGGATACTGCGCTTGTTGCTGCGATTTTCTTCATCCAAGATGCCAGCCAGTTGCATGGTGAGGGTACTGGCACCGCGTGTTTTTTTCTGCCATAAATTACGCCAACTGGTGGCCGTAATGGCTTGCCAATCCACTCCGGCATGCTCATAAAAACGCTTGTCTTCTGAATACAGCAAGGCTTGTAGCAATGCAGGCGAGACGTCTTCAATCGGCGTCCATTGCAGGCGTCGTAATTGATGATTGATGCGTAATTGCTGCAACACTTGCCCATCGCGCGCCAGCAACCAGCTGTCAGAGGATTGATAGGCATTTCTAACCGATTCAAAAGTGGGCAAAGCCAGCGCGATTGCTGGCAATAGCCATAGCGCTAAGCTAAGCAAAAATCTGTTTCTCAACATTTATTTAGTTGCTAAATAGTGTGCCGCGATTGCATTCGCATGCCCATGCCCGAGGCCATGTTCACTTTTGAGCCAATTCACCATTTCCATATGCTTCATATTTTTCAGTTCAGCGAGCAATCCCAACCAGTGGCTGATAGGTTGCCCATATTTCTTTTCAATAGAAGGAAAATATGACGCGGGGCCTTTGATTTTCTCTTGGGTATCCATTTCACCTCTCCTTTGAGTTTACGGCGCTGATTGCACTGTCAATTGTGCGTTAGGCAGCTGCCCGAATAGCTCCGGCGCATACATGGCCTCTATGCGTGTAGGCGGCAAGTTAAATGTACCAGGATTATTCAAGCGTATTGTGTACTCCACCCAGAAATGGCCTTTAGGTGCATACTCATAATAGGCCCTGAAAAAGCTTAAGCCGCGTTCTGTATAGTTCGGGTAGGCCATGTTTTTGCCGTCATAAGTATTTTCGTTTGACTGTGCAATCACAGAATCGCGCGCAGTATTGCCTAAAACACTGGCTCCGGCCGGGATGGGGTCAGATAAGGCAACCCAGCTCATGGCTTGGCTGCTGTCGATATCCAAGCGTACTCGTAGCAAGTCACCACGGCTCCACTTCCCTGCAACCTTTTGCTCAATGGGTGTGATTAAGCGGGTGATTTTGTAGCCATTTTCCAGCGACTTGGCCGGTATTGCCGCGGTAACCAGGCTATTGACCCATGGCTGACCCGTGCCTGCATGCTGCAAACTAAATTGCTGGGATTTTATTTGCGTCGCCCAGGGGAAATACAGCGATGCAGCAACCGCTTCCTTGGCTTTAATCACCGGTGCATTGTCAGCTGATGGCTTAAGCTGTTTAGTGACTGTATGAGTAGCCCAGTCAAATGTTTGCTTGTTATCATCTAGCGCGGCAGTCGTCATACCTGTCACCGCTTCACGTTCAAACGCTAGCCCAAATTTTTGCAACGCCAACCTGCCCCATGCGTTTGAAGTAGTTGTTTGCCAACGGCCTTTGTTTTGGCGCAGTATGGCACCGCGCAATAAGGCAGGCATGTCTTTCTGCCAGGCGGGATTTTGCATCAGCAAACTCACCAGGCGCGTCGCGTTCACTTCGCCATCCACCATTGCCCACCACCATACATCGTTATCTTCAGTGGTAAATACCAATCGGCCACCCACATTTTGCAGGCGATTGCGCAGTTCGCGCTCGATTTGCTGCATGCGCTCATCACGGTTATCGGCTTTGGGTAGATGGGTATAGATCGCCAGCCAATCGATCAGCGTGGTGGTTGGCATTTGAATCGGCTTGAAATCAAAGGCGGTAAGCACGCGCGTATCAATATTGCCTGTATAAGACAGTGCGGCTAGCGCATGCAGCCTGCGTTCTATCAGGTATTGATTACTGCCCCAATACCAGGTGCCCGCCGGCTGGCTGCGGCCTTCTACAAAATCCAGTAACGCTTGCTGCATTTTATTTCCAACTTCAGCCGGCAGTTTTACCTCGTTTTCATAAGCCATTGTAAGCACGTAGGCCGTCAGCATTTCGCTGCCATTGGTCATGCCAGGAAAGTATTGCAAAAAGCCCTGGCTATCTTGGTAACTGGATAGATTCGCCACAATATCGGCCCAGCGCGCTTTGTCCTGCAAGCCTGTTGCAATCGACGTTTTTTGTTCCAGGCAGCTGTAAGGATACTCTTTAAAATAGCGCTCTATACCCCCAGTCTGGTCTGCCAGCTTGGCAGTCAATTGCACGGTCAAGCCACCTTTTCCTGCAATCGCACCCTCTGGCAATCCCGTTTCAACGCTGTAATCCTGGGTGAGCTGCATAAAATTAGCCTGCTGAACGGTGGCCGGGACTTTAGGCAATACCTTTTGTGTAAAGCGTAAACGGTCTTGCACTTTTGCTTTTCCATTTAAGCCAGCGCTATTCACAGCCTCAATCTGCCAAGGCATGCCCGCAATATACAAGTCAGAGGCATCATCCGTCACCCGCAATTGCCAGGCCAGTTCTTTTGCTTCACCGGGCGCGAGTTGAATGGATTGTGAGGCTAAATCCTGTGTACCCGCCTTGCCATGCACACGCAATTGCATTTTACTTTCTGTGGTGTTGCGTAACATCAGCATCGCACGGTAAACATCACCTTCACGTACCATAGGTGGCAAGCCGGAAGTGATTTGCAAATCCTGGGTAGCGCTGATTTCTGCTTCACCCGTGCCGAATAAATCGGCATTCACATCGGCAATCGCAACCAGCTTAAAGGCTGTTAATGAATCATTCAAAGGCATGATAACCGTTGCAGAGCCATTCTTATCCAGCTTTACGCGCGGGTTCCAGTACAGCAATGTATCAAACAATTCGCGCGCCTTTAAATCAGCGCCGCCGCCGCCGCCTGCTGGTAAGGCTTTTTTGCCAAAATGGCGTTTGCCCACCACCTGCATTTGCGCACTGGCCGTTTCCATTAAATAGGCACGTTGCTGCTGCATATCCTCCAATAACGCCCAAGTCGGGTTGCTATTGAGTTCCAGTAAGGCTTTATCGACTGCCGCCAATGCCACTTCACTGCCAGCAGGTGCGGGTTTTCCGTTGGGTAAATTAACCTGTATCGTGACTTTAGCTTTATCGCGCGGCTGGTAAGATTTCTTATCACTGCTTACGGCTACCTTGAGTTTAAAACCACTGGTTCCAACGGCTATTTTGCTTAAGCCGAATTTAAATGAAGGCCTTGCCAGATCCACCATCGCTGTAGGTGCAGGCACACCCTCTTTGTAAATATTGTACCAATTGCTTGGGTTGCGCCAACCCCACTGAAAGAATGAATACCAGGGCACATCTGTCAGGCGTCCACGTACTGCTAACACCGACACAAATACATTAGGGCCCCAATTTTCTGCAATAGGGATTTCAATGGTGGCGTCTTTGCGTTGCAAGGCTTGTACGTAAGTTTTTAAAATACCTTCGCGCTCAACCGCGATTAAGGCGGTGGCAGTATAGAACGGAGAATGCACCTGGAACCGCGCCTTTTCACCCGGCTGGTATTCACGTTTTTCGGGCACCACTTCCATGCGGTCTTCGTCGGTTTGGCCAAACCAGATATCACCGCTTTCACTGCTATAAAAACCGCTGCCTGCCAGGCTGATGCCGCCTTGGTCATCGTTTACGCTGGCCACTAGCTGAATATTGCCTGAATCCTTAACGGTGATTTCACAATTAAAAAAGCCTTGTGCATTGGTTTTACCTTCGCACAATTTGCCAAGCGGTTCTTTATTACGATCGGTCTCATAGCTGTAAAAACCGCCAATCACCCGTTTGCGGTGTACGTATTCCCAATGCCGTGTGCCATCAATTTTCACCTGTACGTTAGCTTGCGGCTGGCCTTGGGTGTTGAGTACCACTGCCTGAATTTTATGCTTGCCTTGCAGGCCAGCCCAATCTTTCACCTGCAAACCCACCACCACATTTGCAGGCCAAACTTCTGCAGAACCATGAATGGTCTGGATTTCACCATTAGGGTCTGTAAAGGTCATTTCGGTGGCTAAATGCGCTGGCTGGCTGGCTGCTTTTATAGGGATATCTACACTGCCGATACCATGCTTATCCAGCGTGACTGGCGTTTTATCCGCCAACAATACATTCAAGGATTGCGGCTCTTGCTCGCTAAAACTAAATTCGCTGTAATTGGAAAATCGCGGGTATGCCTGCGTTAACAGGGCAGAAACGCTGACCTTTTGTCCACTCGCACCGCCACCATTTAAATAAGCCAGTGATAAGTTAAAAGGGATTTTGGCTGTGCTTTTATGATTGACTACCAAATTACTTTGCGTGGCTGAAATACTGCCTTTGAATGCGGGCAATCTGAACTCAGACACTTTAAATTGTGCCGTCTCGCGCCAGCTGGAACCGACTTTGATGTGATAACTGCCAATATTGGCGTCTTGCGGGATTTTCCATGTGCTCGTTGCGACGCCACGCGCATCCCATTCAACAGGAATATCCAGCGTGAATTCGCCACCGACCAATTCAATGGTGATATGGTCTGGCAAGGCCTGTTTCAAGTTTTGGTTATTGGGGTAAGCATAACCTTTGTAATTAGGCACGCGCGCAATATGTTTCATTGAAATCGTTTCGCCTGCGCGCAACAAGCTACGGTCAATAATGGTATGGATTTTAGGTGAATCCAGTTGGCTGTACGTATCTACATTAAAGCGCCATGCCTCAATGCCGCTTTGCCAGTCAGAGCGCACAAATGAAAAATCATTACCTTTTGTGGCAGTAGCTACATAACTGTAACGGCTGTTGCAGTTGCGCATTTCTGGCAACTCTTGGTCATATTGTGCAATGCCTTGCGCATCGGTTTTGGCCTGCCAGATGGGTGCATTATTGCAATCGTACAAAGTCACATCGGCTTGACTCACGGGCTTGCCTGTTGAGAGCGAAGTCACCCAAACCAGGCTATTTTCACCACCCTTTTTAAAATGCACCGCCATATCCGTGACCAGCGCGCGGGTGCGCACGTATAAGGGCTTTGACTCGCTTAACAAAGCGGTCCCTAATAATTTACTTTCAATTTCCACCACATAAAACCCTGGTTTTTGCAGCGGGATACCAATCACTTCAAACGCCTGTTTAGGGCTTAATTTGGGCAGGTCACTGGCTGGTTTATCTTTTAAAAATGACAGCTCGCGCGG
>JAZKEN010000013.1:0-13983 GCA_040387035.1 Pseudomonadota bacterium
AGAAGGCGACTCATCTCAAAAGTCCAAACGCTATTGACGAACAAAGACGCTTACTACATTAACAGTGGGCTAGATTTCTGGTTCACTCAGGCAGGGCAAAAAGCCAAAGTGCCAGTGCGCTGGAAACAGTTTTTAATCACTTGGTCTGCCATCTTCCCATTGGTCGTTTGCATCCCATTTGCTTTAATACCGTTATTGAGATGGCTTAAAGTCCCTGAAAACCACTACATGGATACCTTGTTTTTGACAGGGATAGTGGTGGCATTGATGGTGTACTTGGTGATGCCACGTTATACAAAACTGCTACGCAACTGGCTTTTTAATTGAGCTTGAATATCGATAGGTCGATTTTTAAAAGTGCCCAGACTAAAAATTTTTGGAATGCGCTTTTTCAAATCGGCCAAAGTGCAACATAATCGTAGGCAAAATCAATAGATTCAATATGGTCGAAGTGACCAGGCCGCCAACGATGATGGTGGCCATTGGGCCTTCAATTTCACGCCCTGGCTGGCCGCTACCTGCTGCCAGTGGTAATAAGCCAAGTGCCGTGACCAATGCGGTCATTAATACCGATGGCAAGCGTTCGGATGCACCGCGAATACAGGTTTCCAAGTTCCATTCGCAATGTTCGGTATCCACTAAGTGTTGAAAGTGCGAAACCATCATAATGCTATTGCGCAGTGTAATGCCAAATAGCGTAACAAAGCCGACTAACGAGCCTAGTGATATCCAGCCACCTGTAAATAATGCGGCTAATACGCCGCCAATCAAGGCGAAAGGCAGGTTGGCAAAGGTAAGCAATAAATTCCGCAGTCGTCCAAACGCAATATACAGCATCAAGAAAATAGCCACGCCTGCCAATAGGGAATGCACAATCAAATCTTCGCGCGATTTGGCATTTGCTTCCGCTTCGCCAGTAAAGGCCAAGTAATTACCTGCGCCCAAGTTCACATCATTTTTAATGCGTTTTTTGACTTCATCGGTGAAGCTGGTGACATCCCTGTCTTCTACGTTGGCGGTAACGGTTTGAATCCGTTTTGCACCGGCATGTAAAATTTTAGAGCGGCCATTTTCCTGGCTGATAAAGGCGATATCTTTTAAATGCAGCAATTTTCCGTCCGGGTTAAATAGCGGAATATTACCGATGTCGCCGATATCATCGCGCGCTTCACTTTCCAGCACCACGCTTAGACCCACCACGCGGCTGCCTAAATAGACCTGGCCAATAGGTACGCTTTCAAAAGAAGTGCGAATCGTGTCAAGCACATCGGTTGGCTGCAAACCCCAGCGCGACAAGGCATCAGGACGCAAGCGTATCACCGCCTGCGGTGTGCCCGGGGGGGATTGTACCAAGACGTCTGTCGCGCCTTTTATGCCCGATACTAGCCCTGCGATTCTCTGCGCATCCCGGTCTAGCGCATCCAGGTCAGTGCCATAAATATTGATTACGGTTGAAGCGGCATAGCCTGAAATGGTTTCTTCGATACGTTCCGTTAGAAAAGTGTTGATGGCAAAATTAACGCCCACAAAACCAATTTCGGCTTTACCGTCTTTATCCAAATCTTCCGCATCGCCAGCCAGCTCTTCACGAATGTCTGCCAAGATACGATTTTGCTCTTCACCTGACAAAGTGCCGATTTCGATTTCAAATTCGCTATAGTGTGTGCCAAAGGTATCAGCGCCATTTTGCGCGCGCCCCACCCATTGCGTCACCGATTTAACACCTTTGATATCGCCGATCACTTTGGCGACTTGCTTGCCCAGGCGCAGCGACTCTGTTTCAGATGTGCCAGGCACCGCTGTCATGTGCATAATAAAATGACCTTCATGCAGTGCCGGAATAAATTGGTTTTTGAACAAAGGCAAAATGCCTAAGCCGATGGCAATAAAGAGAAAACTCAGCGACAAAATCAGTTTGTATTGCTTTTCAATTTTATACAGCAGGTTAATGTAACTGCGTTTAACCCACTTAATCATGGGTGAATCTTCGCTGGATAATTCGGCATGGCCTAACATTAAGTAGCATAGGGCAGGAGTTAGTGTGAGCGCGACAACGAGTGAGGCAATAATCGCCGCAATGTAGGCAAAGCCCAATGGCGCGAATAATTTGCCTGCCACGCCGCTTAAGGTAAGCAAGGGCATGAATACCAGCGCCACAATAATAGTGGCGTATACAACCGAGCTACGCACTTCCATTGAGGCGTTATAAACCACTTGGTAAACAGGTGTTGGCTGCGCTAACAATCGGTTCTCACGCAGGCGCCTGAAAATATTTTCCGTATCAATAATGGCGTCATCCACCACCTCACCCAAGGCAATGGCCAGGCCGCCTAATACCATGATATTGAGCCCGATATCAAAATAGCGCATGACTACAATCGCTGTGAGCAATGACAGCGGAATGGCAGTCGCGGAAATAAATGCGGTGCGCACGTTAAACAAAAACAAAAACAGAATCGTGATAACCAAAATAGAGCCGATTAAAATATCGGTACGCACGCCTTTAATGGCGGTTTCAATAAAGTTGGCGGGCCTGAATAAGCCTTCATGCAAGGTGACTTGCTCTGCGGCTAGTGTCGGTTTCAGCTCTTGAATCGCCGCTTCAATGGCAAGCGTTACCGCATGCGTATTGGCGCCGAGTTGGCCTTGCACCGAAAGATAAATACCGGTTTCTTGATTGATGGCTGCGGCGCTGATCGATGGCGCAGCGCCTTCTACTACTCGCCCGATATCGCCTAAGCGAATGCTGTGGCCATTTTTATGCAACAAGGTGGCTTTGGCTAGGGTGGCGGCTGTAGTGGCTTGGCCTTCGGTGTTGACAATAATGCGTTGATTGCTGTTTTGAATATAGCCCGCACCACTGACGCCAGTGGCTTTTTGGGTGGCGATTAGAACGTCACTCATATTCAGCTGGTAGCGCACCAGCTTGGCGGGGTCTACTTGCACCTGGAATTGGCGCACTTCACCACCGAATACATTCACATCGGCTACACCGGGAATCGCCAGCAAATGTGGCGTAATAGTCCAATCGACAATGGTACGTAATTCCATCAGGCTACGCTTTTTGGATGTGACACCAAAACCCAGGACCGTACTGGCAGACGAGGTGAGCGGCGTAATATTAGGCGTAATGCCTTTAGGGATTTGGTTGGTAAGCGTGCTTAATCGCTCTGCCACTACCTGGCGATTTCGGTAGATATCAGTGGACCCTGTACCAGAGTCTTCATCAAAAATAACCGTCACAATCGATAAGCCGGGTATGGATTGTGAGCGCATATCAGCGACACCGACGGTGCCGGCAATACTGGTTTCGATTGGCTGCGTGACTAGGGTTTCAACCAATTCTGCCGATAAACCTGGCGACTCGGTTTGGATGATGATTTGTGTGGGTGAAAACTCAGGAAAAACGTCCAGGTTCGCGCGAGTCAGGCTATACAGCCCGTAAAAAACCAATAGCGTCGCAAGGCCGATAATAACGCCGGAAAAGCGGATAGAGAAGCGAACGATTGCCGACATCATGCCGATTTGACTTTCATAGAGGCCCAGTCCTCATCTTGGCTAAGGCCGCTTCGCTTAACCTAAAGCTTAGCCTGTGCTGAAACTCGAATTGATATTTCATATCAATCCTCGTTTTCATTTTTAATCAAGTACTTAAATTCTTCAGAAAGTAATAGCTGCGCACCACTGGTCACGACTTCACTATTGGCCTCTATGCCCTGATTAAACCAGCCAGCGTCGATCTCGGTATCAGTCGAAATCGGTTTTCGCACAAAGTCATTAGCGGCATTCTTGGTATCAGCTTGTTTGCCGCTGGCATTTTTAAAATAAGCCCAAGGTTTGCCTGCATACCAAACAACCGCGTTGCTAGGGATAATGACGCCCTTGGCTTCATCGCCAGAAGCGGGGTCTAGCTCTACATTCACGCGCATGCCAATGCGTAAAAGATTGGCTGGCGCGCTATAGTAAAAAGTATTACCAAAACCGTTGCTGTCACTGGTTGTAGCCGGCGATACGTATACGGCGGTAATGGGTTTGGATGATTCCGTGAGTGGGGAGATTTTGATAGTGGAATTTTTAAGAGGGGATGCTGCATTGAGCGGCAAGCTGATTTGTACCAGCACATTGTTTTTGTTTAATAAACCGGCCAGGTGCTTTGCTAAATTATCGCTAAATGCAATTTTTGCTAATTCCTTGCCCCATTGCAATTCAACGGTCGTTTGCAAATTCTTTAATTGCAACTCGGCCGCATGAATATTGTTTTTATCACTATTCACGGCAGCAAGCGACTCTTGCACGGCTAAGTCCGAAACGTTTTTATCATCGTCGTTTAGCGTTTTAAGGCGTTGGTATTGCTGAATTTTTTGGCTGCTTCCAGCACGTGCCAGCTGGATATTCGATTGCAACTGTATGTATTGCGCCTTCGCTTCAATCAGCCGGTCAATCGATACCACATGGCCAAAGCTTTTAACCTCACCCTGAAAAGTTGTACTGGCCACTTTTGCCGTTTGTATGCCGCTATTGCGCTGGGTGGCTAGTGGTAAAGTGACCACATTGATGCCTTGTACCTCTGCCACCCGGCTTGGGCTTTCAATTTCTTCCTCTTGCTCTGCCTGGTAAGCCTCATATTCATCTTGACCATAAAAAACCAGTACCCAGAATAAGGTCACAATCAGGAGTGCTTGAAGTACCACAATAATCGTATATTTTTTATTCATGGGTTTAGCTCTGCGTATTGGCTGTATGGGGTCGCTCCATCAAATAATGGGCGTTGCATTAAGTCTTCTAAATAGATGGCGGCTTTAAGGCAATTAAACTGCAATCGCAACAATTGTTGTTCGGTCAGCAAATAAGACAGCCTGTTTTGCGTTAATGTTAAGCGGTCTGTTAACCCGGCATTCAATTGTTTCTGTAAGCTTTGTTGTTGTTTAAGCTGTGCTGCAAGCAATGCCTGCGTTTGCCGCATTTGCTGCAAGCTGGATTGGTAGCTGGCATAAGCGCTATTCAAGTCAGCGATGATACTGGTTTGCAACGCCTCGAATTGCACCCCTTCAATTTCGCGTAAATTACTTGCTTCTGCAATCAATGTTTGATTTTTATTCAACAGGTTGAGCAGGCTGCTAAAGCCTAGTGACCAGACTTTATCGCCAAATTCGAATATATAGCCAGGTGTTAATGCAATGTCGGGTGTTTGTTTAGCCACTTCTAGCTTGATTTTAGCTTCTGCCGCCGCATATTTAGCCAGGCTACGCCTAATATCCAGGCGGTTGAGCAAGGCATTCTCTTGCAACAGCGCAATCTGGTTCGGTGAGGTGAGAAGGCTGGATTGCAGCCTTAGAAGATGATCCACTTCAATCGGTTTAAGGGCGATAGCGGTTTTTTGGTCAATATTGATGCCGATATCCGCCGCCAGCGCTGCCTTGATCTCGGCTTGTTGTGTTAGCAATGCCTGTTGTGCGATTTGGGTTTTTTGCTGCAATAATCTGGCGTCACTTAAAAGGTTGTTCGCAACCAAGCCAGAAGCCACACGCTTTTCCAGCATATTCACAATATCGCTATGCGTGCTTAATTCAATGGCCAACGCTTGCTGAAGGGCGATACTCTCATGGTAGGCCATTAAGTCTTTGGCAATTTGGCTACGCAGCTGCCAAGCGGTTTCCGCCACAGTCAGTTGCGCGGCATCGCGCAGACGCTCAGCTTCTTCTACGCGGATTTCACGCTTATTATTAGTAACGATTGGTATTTCAACATCTAAACCATACGACCACGGATTAATATCGCCATTCGCGCGATTGCTTCGCGCGGTGCTTGCGTTGATTACAGGGTTTTGCCGCTGCTTGGCGGTGGCGATTGAGGTATTAGCCAGCGCCAATTGCGCTTTTGCCACGTCTAGCTTGGGGTTAAAGTAAAGCGCTGCGTGCGTTAACTCGTCTAAACCCCATTGCCGAATAGGCCAATCGGAAACAGCATGGCCCTGCTTGATCAGATAGGCTTTAAACGCCTCATCCGACAGGTTTTTGTTAAGGATTTTAGTGCTGACTTGCTTTGCATCTAATGGTTTTGCTGTGTATTTCTCTTTAGCGCAACCGGCTGTCAGTCCACAAAAAATGAGCAGCACGCTGATGAGCTGTATTTTTTGCGGGATTTTCATATAAAAAGGAATGTGGAATAAGCGGTTACAAGTATGGATAAATGCATCAACGGATAGCATTAATTTAAAGCATTAAACTTTATGCATCAATAGTTGCATGCACTGCGCCAAGTGCGTCTTGCAAAGTTTCTTCTGATAATTTGTTGATCGTTGTTGCCAGTAAATCAGCCGCTTCTACGGTACGAATCGGCAAATCATGGGTATTTAGCTCTGCAATTAAGCCAGTGGCAGCGCCGGCAATGATTAAAAGTGTTTCACGCTCTTTCATCAAGAGTTCTAATTCGGCGCGCAGCATATTGTTTTCAGCGGTGTATGACGAGTTTTGCATAAATCTGACTTTCTTCTAAATTAGCTTACATCTTGCAATTTGTCAGGCTTGCTTGTCAATCAACTTATGCGCATTGCGATAATATTTGTCATATAACAGTGACTTTCTCTTATCAAACTAGGTTAAATTGAGATACAATACGCATCTTGTTGATTTGGCACTGTCCAAAACAACAATTAGGAATCACCTGCGAGAGTGGCGGAATTGGTAGACGCACTGGATTTAGGTTCCAGCGCTGTAAGGCGTGAGAGTTCGAGTCTCTCCTTTCGCACCAAATAAGTTTTAAATCCCCTTTGAATACCGTATACATCTGCTTTTTTATAAGCGATGTATGCGTGTGTTTAATGTCTTTATAAATAGCGCGCATTACCAATCGCTTAATCTGATTACTTTTTAATTGGATTGCTTAAGCTATGATTAAATGTACGTTATTATGCAAACCTAACCGGTTCATATAATAACAACCTTAACCTGATTGATACGCGCTATGTCACGCCCAGCTATCGCTCATATTCGCTTAGATGCATTTAGGCATAATTATCGTGTTGCTAAACAACAGCAGGGCGGTTACGCCTTAGCCGTTATTAAGGCCAATGCCTATGGCCATGGCGCCATCCAATGCGCAAAAGCTATTGCCCATGAAGCTGACGGATTTGCAGTCGCCTGCCTGGAAGAGGCGCTAGAGCTACGCCAGGCGGGCATTCAAAATCCCATTCTATTATTAGAAGGTTTTTTTGAAATGGCTGAGTTGGCAGAAATTGTGGCTAACGATTTATGGCTGGTGCTGCATGCGCAATGGCAAGTCAATCAACTGCTGGCAAGCAAGCTGGCTAAGCCTTTGCAAATCTGGCTAAAGCTGGATTCAGGCATGCACAGGGTTGGTTTATCACCAGAGCTGTATATCAGCGCATTTGAGCGGCTTAACCAGCATGTGAATGTGTCAAAAGTTGTGCATATGACCCATTTTGCCAATGCCGATAATTTAAACTCTACCCACACTTTGCAACAGCTGGCTTTGTTTCAGCAAACCACACAGGCGGCAGTAAACGGTAGCGTGGTAGATGTCAGCCTGGCCAATTCAGCCGCTGTGCTTGGCTGGCCGCAAGCCTTCGCCCAGCCCCAGCAAAAACACTGGTCACGGCCGGGTATTATGTTGTATGGCGCGCATCCTATCGATATACATTCATACAATCAAACTTTATTGCCTGTGATGCAATTAAGCTCTCAAATCATTTCGGTGCACAGCATCCACAAAGGTGAATCGATCGGCTATGGCAGTATCTTTACCGCCGCGCGCGATACACTGGTTGGCGTAGTCGCTTGCGGTTATGCCGATGGCTACCCAAGGTCTGCCATTGGTGCGCCTGTGGCAGTTAACGGGCAAATCACGCAAGTCATCGGCCGCGTTTCCATGGATATGCTAATGGTGGATTTAACGGATATCAGCTCTGCCCATGTAGGCGCTGCTGTTGAGCTTTGGGGTGATCAAGTGTTGGCGAATACTGTCGCCAGCGCGGCTGGAACCATCGCGTATGAATTGTTTTGTAACGTTAAACGAGTACAATTTCATTATTCCGATATGGACCAGTCAGGCATAGATTTGTCCGTTAACGACTCAATGACTTAAATTTTTAAAAAGGTGTTTTAAATGCAAGTGATTCAAACTCCACACGCGCCAGCCGCTATCGGCCCTTATTCACAAGCCATGGTTGTAGGCGATCTACTGTTTACTTCTGGTCAAATCGCGTTGCGTCCGGATGGCACGCTGAACAATGGCGATATCGTGGTGCAAACGACACAAGTGCTGGCTAATCTAAAAGCAGTCATCGAAGCGGCGGGTGCAGGTTTAAACAAAGTGGTTAAAACCACCGTGTTTTTAAAAAACCTCGACGACTTTGTTGAGATGAACCGTATCTATGGCGAAACATTCGGTACTCACACACCGGCGCGCTCAACCGTACAAGTCGCTAAATTACCGCGCGATGTATTGGTAGAGATCGAAGCCATCGTTTCCTTGGCTTAATTCAGGTCTTCTCTTAAAGACTCCAGCTGATTTAAAGGAATGCTGGCGCGCATATTGTAATTAGGGTGATCGCAACCAAGCGTTACTTTTGCCCCATATTTGATGGCTTTTTTGGCCGCTTCGTTAAATTCAAAGCGGCAAAAATGCACGGCGCTGGTTTTAGTTTCGGTTTCGCGGTCAAGGTCTTCATCTGATATCGCGTAAACCGGCTTAAAACCTTCCACCTCCACATACACCATATCTTCAATGCCGATCAGCTGGCTTAGCGCGATTTTGCGCGCTTCCACATCGGTGTATTCAAGCAGCATGGTGGCTTTCCAGTTGCTACCGTCCGGCACTAAGGGCGCATAGGCGTCTAGTTCGTCTTGAATGCCTTGCTCTTCAAACTGTTTTTCAACACGCAGGATTTCCTGGATTTGATAGCGAATCGTTAACTCGCTCTCAAACTGCATATTCAGGTGTTCGCCCAGGCGCACGGAGCGTAATTGACGGTGCGCCATTATGCTAGGCTTGTTCTCTTTGCGGTATTTGCTATACGCTTCTAAGGTCATAATATTGTCACGCGTAATACTCATTTGATATCCTTTAATGCATTATTTAAGGCCATAGGCCAGCCTTGCCAAACTAAGCGGATGTGCAAGTTGCGCAGGTTTTTCCGAAACCAAATTATTTTCAGCCATCATTTGTTCAATATGATGCCCAGCCAGTTGGCAGTCGGAACTGATGTAATCTGGCGCATTATTGGCCATTGACCGGGCAACCGGTTTGCCGATTTTTTTCGCCATTGCATGATGTGCTTTTTTAACGCCATAGGTGCCGGCATGGCCAGAACAGCGCTCTGTGGTTTGGATGCTTGTGTCAGGAATCAGCTTTAAAAATTCTTCCGTTTTTTTGCCGATATTTTGCACGCGGCCATGGCAGGGTATATGGTAGCTAATCTTGCCCAGCGGGGTTTTAAAATCTGTTTTAAGTAAACCGTCTTTGCTGCGCGCCACTAAATATTCAAACGGATCCCACATGGCGTCTTGCACTAATTTCGTATCCGCACAGTCAGGGAACATCAAGGGTAACTCCTGCTTGAACATCAGTGTGCAGGAGGGGATGGCGCTCAGTATGGCGTAACCTTCTTTGGCATAAGAGACTAAATGCTTGATATTGGCTTGTTTTGCTTTTGCGACGGCATCCAGGTCGCCCAGTTCCAGCTTTGGCATGCCGCAGCACTGTTCTTTTTGCACCAGGACATAAGGAATTTCGTTGTGATTCAATACTTTCAATAAATCGTGGCCAATGCCCGGTTCATTATAATTCACATAACAGGTAGAGTAGATGGCCACTTTGCCGGGTGTCTTGAGGCCATTTTTCACTTCAAAATCCTGGCTTTTCTGAGCGCTGCTTCTGAATTTTCTATTGGCAAAGCTCGGTAACCAGGCGGCTTTATCCACATCCAAGGTCTTTTCCATCACAGTGCGCATCAGCTTGGTGCTATTCACCGCATTAATCGTCTGCACGACGATGGGTATGCCGGCAAATTGCCCATGCAAGTCAGTTGATGCCAGCAGTTTTTCATTGAAACCGACGTCACCTTTTTTAAATTTAATGGCCTTGGCGCGCAGCATGGTGTGCGGAAAATCCAGGTTCCATTCATGCGGCGGGGTATAAGGGCATTTGGTCATGTAGCACAGGTCGCACATATAGCATTGGTCGACCACCTGCATAAAGTCTTTTTTGTCCACCCCTTCCACTTCCATGGTGGGGTTGTTATCCACCAAATCGAATAGCGTGGGAAAACTATTGCATAAACTGACGCAGCGTCTGCAGCCGTGGCAGATATCGAATATACGTTCCAGCTCGCGATTTAAACTTTCTTCATTATAAAAATCAGGATTTTGCCAATCCAGGGCATGGCGGGTAGGGGCTTCCAA
Source organism: Pseudomonadota bacterium (assembly GCA_040387035.1). Taxonomy (GTDB): domain Bacteria; phylum Pseudomonadota; class Gammaproteobacteria; order Burkholderiales; family Methylophilaceae; genus Methylotenera_A. The sequence goes on from JAZKEN010000013.1 coordinate 10,422, forward strand.
GTTACCTTCGCGGCTCATATTCACCTCGCAAATAATGATTTTTAACTGGTGTAGCTACAATTATTGCAGCTACACCAGCACTATTATTTTAGCTAATTCACAAGTTTTAGTTAATCTACTAATTCTGCCAGTGCCTTTGCATAGCGGTTGGCATGACTACGTTCTGCTTTGGCTAATGTTTCAAACCAGTCGGCAATCTCATCAAAGCCTTCCTCACGCGCCGTCCTGGCCATGCCGGGGTACATGTCCGTGTACTCATGCGTTTCACCAGCCACTGCCGACTCCAGGTTTTGGCGTGTGGGGCCAATTGGCAAGCCAGTTGCGGGGTCGCCGGAGGCCTCTAAGAATTCCAAGTGGCCATGGGCGTGGCCTGTTTCGCCTTCCGCAGTAGAACGGAATAGTGCAGCGACATCATTTTGGCCTTCAATATCTGCTTTGTTTGCAAAATATAAATAACGGCGGTTGGCTTGTGATTCGCCTGCAAAAGCGTCTTTCAGGCAGGTTTCTGTTCTAGATCCTTTCAGTAGCATATTGATCTCCTTAAAATAATTTTTAAATGGTCAGCCAATACTTAGCCGAACATAAACCGAACATTACGCTTAGTAAGGTATTTGTCTAATTGTTTATTTTAATTGCATTGATAAATATAAATTATTAAAAATAAAAATTCAATAAATTTTATAGTGCAATAAAAGTTAGTGCTTTATTAATTATTTCAATGCGCGAATAGTCAATATAAGGCATATTTTTAGGTGTTTTACGGGGGTAATTGTGCTAATATTTGGGCGGTAAAACAATTAAAAAAGCACGTAAACAGTGCTTAAAATTTCACAGAAAAAACGACGGAAATTTCACGGAAAATCTAATGGATCAATTCGCTAAAGAAACCCTGCCAATCAGTTTAGAAGATGAGATGCGACGTTCCTATCTTGATTACGCGATGAGCGTAATCGTGGGACGTGCACTACCCGATGTGCGCGATGGTTTAAAACCGGTGCATAGACGTGTTCTATTTGCCATGCACGAACTCTCTAATGATTACAACAAACCGTATAAAAAATCTGCCCGTATCGTCGGCGACGTGATCGGTAAATACCATCCGCATGGTGATACCGCGGTGTATGACACCATCGTGCGTATGGCGCAGGATTTCAGCTTGCGTTATATGCTGGTAGACGGGCAGGGTAACTTCGGTTCAGTGGATGGCGATAATGCGGCGGCGATGCGTTATACCGAGATCCGCATGGCGAAAATCGCCCATGAATTACTGGCCGATATCGACAAAGAGACCGTTGACTTTGGTCCTAACTACGATGGCAGCGAGAATGAACCGCTGATCATGCCTGCGCGTATTCCTAACCTGCTGATCAATGGCAGCTCAGGGATTGCCGTGGGTATGGCGACTAATATCCCGCCACATAATATCAATGAAGTGCTGGATGCCTGTTTTGCGCTGCTGAAAGACCCTGAAACCGGTATTGAAGAGTTGATCGACCTGGTGCCGGCACCAGACTTTCCAACAGCAGGTATCATCTACGGTACTGTAGGCGTCAAGGAAGGCTACCGCACAGGCCGTGGCCGTGTGGTGATGCGCGGCCGTACCCATGTGGAAGATTTAGAGCGCGGCGGTCGCCAGGCTTTAATCGTTGACGAATTACCGTACCAGGTGAACAAAAAAACCTTTGTTGAGAAAATCGCTGAGTTAGTCAACGAGAAGAAAATCGAAGGTATCTCTGACCTGCGTGATGAGTCCGATAAATCGGGCATGCGCGTGGTGATCGAGCTTAAACGCGGCGAGATCGCTGAAGTCGTGCTGAACAACCTGTACAAGCAAACGCAACTACAAGATACCTTTGGTATGAATATGGTGGCTTTGCTGGATGGCCAGCCACGCCTGCTTAACTTGAAACAGATGCTGGAAGCGTTTTTACGCCATAGGCGTGAAGTCATTACGCGCCGTACCGTTTTTGAGCTGAAAAAAGCGCGTGCACGCGGCCATATTCTAGAAGGCTTGGCAGTTGCACTGGCCAATGTGGATGAAATGATTGCCATCATTAAAGCCGCACCAACGCCACCAGAAGCCAAAATTGACTTGATGGCGAAATCATGGAGTTCACCAGTTGTTGAAGAGATGCTTAAGCGTGCGGCGATGGAAGCTTCACGTCCTGAAGGCCTGTCAGTTGATTTTGGCTTAACGCCAAATGGTTACAAGTTAAGCGATATCCAGGCGCAGGAAATTCTGCAGATGCGTTTGCAGCGCTTGACTGGCTTGGAGCAAGACAAAGTCGTTTCTGAGTATAAAGAAGTGATGGACGTGATTGCGGACTTATTGAATATTCTAGCCAACGCATCACGCGTGACCACCATGATTAGCGATGAATTGACCGAGATCCGCAAACAGTTTGGTGACAAACGCCGCAGTGAGATTGTGGTTAATGCACAAGATTTGAACCTGGAAGACTTGATTACACCGCAAGACGTGGTAGTGACTTTATCGCATACCGGTTATGTGAAATCACAGCCGCTAGATGAATACCGCGCACAACGTCGCGGTGGCCGTGGTAAGCAGGCTGCACCGACCAAAGAAGATGATTTTATCGACAAAATGTTCGTGGCGAATACACATGACTACATCCTGTGCTTCTCAAGCCGTGGCCGTGTCTATTGGCTGAAAGTATACGAAGTGCCGCAAGGCAGCCGTATTGGCCGTGGCAAGCCGATCGTGAACTTGTTCCCGCTTGAAGAGGGCGAGAAGATCAACGCCATCCTGGCGGTAAAAGAGTTTGACGAAAATCACTTTATCTTTATGGCAACAGCGCAAGGTACCGTGAAGAAAACAGCACTAAGTGAATTCGCCAACCCACGTAAATCAGGCATTATCGCCATTAACCTGGATGATGACGATTACCTGATCGGTGCAGAAGTCACCAATGGCAATAACGATATCGTGCTGGTTTCCAATGGCGGTAAAGCGGTATGGTTCACTGAAGGCGATGTACGCCCGATGGGTCGTGCCACCCGTGGTGTGCGCGGTATGAAGCTGGCGACTAAACAGCAGGTGCTGTCATTACTGATCGCGGATAATGATCAGCAAACAGTACTGGTTGCGACAGAAAACGGTTATGGCAAACGTACAGTGCTGGCTGATTTCCGTCATTCCGGCCGTGGTACACAAGGCGTAAAAGCCATCGCAGTGAGTGAGCGTAATGGCTTGGTTGTTGCAGCTAAACTGGTCAATGAAGACGACGAAATCATGTTGATTACCACAGGTGGTGTGCTAATTCGTACCCGTGTCAAAGAAATCCGTGAGCTAGGCCGTGCAACACAAGGCGTGACGCTGATCAATCTAGGTGAAGGTGAGAAATTATCTGGCCTGGAGAAAATCGTTGAAACGGATGAAGAGTTACCAGCGGATTAATAAACCTTATTGAATGCTTCATTGAATGAAAAAAATATTTAACTTTTCAGCAGGGCCTGCGGTCCTGCCAAAGGCAGTATTAGAGCGCGCGCAAGCAGAGATGCTGGATTGGCATGGTAGTGGCATGTCGGTGATGGAAATGTC
>JAZKEN010000013.1:14083-30773 GCA_040387035.1 Pseudomonadota bacterium
CGCAAGCAGAGATGCTGGATTGGCATGGTAGTGGCATGTCGGTGATGGAAATGTCACACCGTGGTAAAGAATTCACCAGTATCCTGGAAAAAACAGAGGCTGATTTACGCACTTTGTTGGCGATTCCAAGTAACTACAAAGTGCTGTTTTTACAGGGTGGGGCGATCGCGGAAAATGCGATGATTCCTTTGAATTTACTCAACGGTAAAAGTGCAGACTACGCAGTAACCGGCGCATGGAGTAAACGTAGCGTGGAAGACGCGCGTGCTTATGGCCAGATTGATGTCGTCACCAATGCTGAATCTAGCGGCTTTACGCATGTACCGGATTTTGCCAGCTGGCAGTTGAATAAAGATGCCGCTTACGTGCATATCTGCACCAATGAAACCATTAATGGTGTTGAGTTTGAGGGCATACCTGACACGGGCGATGTGCCGATTGTGGCGGATATGTCGTCGCATATACTGTCGCGCCCGATTGATGTCAGCAAGTATGGTGTGATTTACGGTGGGGCGCAAAAGAATATCGGCCCTGCAGGCTTATGCATAGTGATTGTGCGTGAAGACCTACTAGGTAAAGCTTCAAGTCTAACGCCTGCAGTCTTTAACTGGAAAACGCAGGCTGAGAATCAAAGCATGATCAATACGCCCGCCACTTACAGCATCTATATTGCGGGCCTGGTGTTTGAATGGCTGTTAGCGCAGGGCGGTGTAGAGGCGATTGAGCAGAAAAATATTGCCAAAGCTAATTTGTTTTATGATTATGTGGATAACAGTGGTTTCTATAGCAATAACATTGCCGTTCAAAATCGCTCACGCATGAATATTCCGTTCCGCTTGCAGGATGAAAGCCTCAATGCGGCCTTTTTAAAAGGCGCTGAAGAGCAAGGATTGCTACAATTGAAAGGCCACCGCATAGTGGGCGGCATGCGTGCAAGTATCTATAACGCGATGCCGATTGAGGGCGTGCAGGCACTGATTGATTATATGAAGCAGTTTGCCAGCGGTAATTGATTGAGGACACTTAAAACAAATGAGTGAACAATTAAAACAGCACAGGGACCAGATTGACGCGATTGATGAGCAGATTTTAAAGCTCGTGAATGAGCGCGCGGCACTGGCGCGCACCATTGGCAGCCTTAAAGATGATGGTGTGATTTATCGCCCGGAACGTGAAGCGCAGGTATTACGCCGCTTGCAAGCCAATAACCAGGGTCCATTGTCTGCGGAAGCGATCAGCCATATTTTCCGTGGTGTGATGTCAAATTGCCGTGCGCTGGAAAAAGAGCTTTCAATCGCTTTTTTAGGGCCTCTGGGTACCTACAGCGAAGAGGCCGCTCTTAAACAGTTTGGCTTAGGCCGTAGCGCGGTAGTCTGTGGCAGCATAGACGAGGTATTCCGCACCCTGGAAGCAGGGCAGGCGGATTACGGCGTAGTGCCGGTAGAAAACTCAACTGAAGGCGCGATTGGCCTCACCTTGGATTTGTTACTTGAAAGCACATTGAAAGTGTGTGGCGAAATTACGCTGCCGATTCATCATTGCCTGCTGTCAAAACAAACCGATATCACCAAAATCCAGCATGTGTTTTCGCATAGCCAGTCATTATCGCAATGCCATGAGTGGCTGAATAAAACATTGCCGCGTGCACAACGTGAGCCGGTGACCAGCAATGCATATGCCGCGCAGATGATCCATAACCTGGTTTCAACCGACAATACCTTTGCGGCGGCGATTGCCAGCAAGCGCGCAGCAGAGTTGTTTAACCTGAATGTGCTGGCCGAAAATATTGAAGACGACCCCAAAAACACGACGCGCTTTCTGGTGCTAGGTAGACATGAAGTTGCTCCTTCCGGGCATGACAAAACGTCTATTGTGATGACTTCACAAAATAAACCGGGTGCGATGGTGGAATTGCTAGAACCGCTTTCACGGCATGGTGTCAGTATGACCAAGTTCGAGTCCAGGCCTTCTAAACAAGGCTTGTGGGATTATGTGTTCTATGTGGATATTGAAGGCCACCAACTGGACGCAAAAGTAAAAGCCGCCCTGCATGAGTGTGAAAAGCGTGCTTCATTCCTCAAAGTGCTGGGCTCTTATCCTGTCGCTGTAGTTTAGTTTGTACTGTTATTAAAGTAAATAGGTTTTTTGTATGAATATCAATGAGTTGGCTCCCGATTATGTCCGTGCGATTGCACCTTACCAAGGTGGCAAACCCATCAGTGAGCTTGCGCGTGAAATGGGTTTAAACGAGGCCGATATCGTCAAGCTGGCTTCCAACGAGAATCCGCTTGGCATCAGCCCGAAAGCGCAAATGGCGATTGAAGATGCTATTCTGGATATTGCACGCTACCCGGATGGTAATAGTTTTGCACTACGCCAAGCGGTTGCGCAAAAATTCAATGTAACGCACCAACAGATTGTATTCGGCAATGGCTCTAATGATATTCTGGACCTGGCTGCCAGGGCCTTCCTGCATGCAGGTTGCGAAGCGATTTATTCACAGCATGCGTTTGCGGTATACCCGCTGGTCACCCAGGCGGTAGGTGCCACCGGTGTGGTGGTTGCTGCGAAAGGTTATGCGCATGACCTGGATGCTTTTTTAAAGGCCATTACGCCAAAAACGCGCTTGATCTTTATTGCCAACCCGAATAATCCGACCGGCACTTTGCTTGCCAAGGACGCGCTAAAAGCCTTTTTGCAGCAAGTATCGAAAAACGTACTGGTGGTGCTAGATGAAGCCTACGATGAGTACCTGTCGGCGAAAGATAAATCTGAAGCCATCACATGGTTAAGCGAATTTGATAACCTGATCATCTCGCGCACTTTTTCCAAGGCTTATGGCCTGGCAGGCTTGCGTATCGGTTTTGGCTTGATGCATGCCAACGTGGCCGATATGCTGAATCGTGTGCGCCAGCCATTCAATGTGAATAATGTCGCACAGGCGGCGGCGATTGCCAGCCTGGCAGATGATGACTTCGTTGAGCGTAGCTATGCTTTAAATCAGGCTGGTATGGCACAAATTGCGCAAGGATTGACGGCATTAGGCTTAAGCTATATTCCTTCATTTGCCAACTTTATCAGTTTTAAGATTGCGGATGCAGCCGCTGTGAATCAGCAGTTATTAAAAAATGGCGTGATTGTGCGCCCAATTGCCAATTACGATATGCCTGACTATTTACGTGTGAGCATTGGCCTGTTTAGTGAAAATGCGCGTTTTTTAGAAGTTTTACAAAAGATTATCAAAAAATGACCGATCAAGAAAAACAAGCATACGAAAAACTCGCCACCGATGATGTTCGCATACGCGAGATCAAGCCTTTAAATACGCCTTCCGATTTATTGGGCCGCTTAAAAGAGGGTGCGGAGTCCACGCATAATATCCTGCAAACGCGTGCAGCGATCCACCGTATTTTGCACCAGGCAGACGACAGGCTATTGGTGATTGTGGGGCCTTGCTCCATACACGACACAAAAGCGGGCATGGAATACGCGCAGCGCTTGCTGGAAGTGCGCAAGAACCTTGCCGCTGACCTGTTGATCGTGATGCGCGTGTATTTTGAAAAACCACGCACCACAGTGGGCTGGAAAGGCTTGATCAATGATCCGCATCTGGATGGCAGCTATGCCATCAATGAAGGCTTGGAGATCGCGCGTAAATTCCTGCTGGATGTGAATGAGTTGGGCGTACCGGCTGGCGCTGAATTTTTAGACACGATCACGCCACAATACACCGCAGATTTGGTGAGTTGGGGCGCCATCGGTGCACGTACCACTGAATCACAAGTGCATAGGGAGCTGGCTTCTGGATTATCCTGCCCGGTGGGTTTTAAAAACGGTACCGATGGCAGCGTGCGTGTGGCGATTGATGCGATTAAAACCGCGGCAAGCCCGCATCATTTCTTATCGGTGACTAAAGAAGGCCAATCGGCCATTATCTCAACCACTGGCAATGAAGATTGCCATGTGATCCTGCGTGGCGGTAAGACGCCGAATTATGACGCGGACAGTGTGGAAGAGGCCTGTAATCACCTGGCCAATGCAGGCTTGGCACCCAGGCTGATGATTGATTGCAGCCATGCCAACAGCAGCAAGCAATATAGCAAACAAAATGAAGTGGCGCGTGACGTTGCCAGACAAGTGGCTGCCGGTGATGCGCGTATCATTGGTTTAATGGTGGAATCGCACCTGTTTGAAGGCCGCCAGGATCATACGCCGGGTTGTGAGCTTAAGTATGGACAATCTATTACCGATGCCTGTTTGGGCTGGCAAGAATCGGTGGATTTACTAGAAGCCTTGGCTTTGTCTGTCCGTCAACGTCGTCATAAAAGACTGAGCGAAGAGATTGGCGATTAATTTGCTATAGCGGCATCATGAATTTACTTAGTACTATTTGGGTAAGTTATCAGTATTGTGTAAATTAAAAAGCGCGCACAATTCGTTTCACGTTGTGGCACTAATCTACTTACAACGAATTAAACAGAAACGAAATTGTTAACTTAACTTAAAAGGAAATTATCATGTGGACAACACCAGCAGCTACTGAAATGCGTTTTGGCTTTGAAGTAACAATGTACGTAATGAATAAATAATTAGCTTTTTGCTGATTAAACAAAAGGCTGTTGCAAGACAGCCTTTTTTGTGTAAAAAAGCTTTCTTTTATCAAGCTAAAAGCAAAGTTTTTAAGCGTAAAATCCAGTTTTCCATTATCTAAGTAAAGAGTCTCATGCATATTCACGTATTAGGCGCCGCAGCAGGCGGTGGTTTCCCACAATGGAACTGTAACTGTCCCAACTGTGATGGTTTGCGTAAAGGTACTATCAAAGCCACCAAACGTACTCAGTCTTCCATTTGCGTTTCAGGTAACGGCGTGGATTGGGTTTTATTCAATGCTTCACCGGATGTGCTGCAACAGATACAGGACTTTGCACCATTGCAGCCTGGCAGGAATATCAGGGATTCTGGCATACAAGCCATTGTGCTGATCGATGCACAGATTGACCATACCACCGGCTTGTTTATGTTGCGCGAAGGCAAAGTAAAGCGCGAGATTTACTGTACCGATATGGTGTATGAAGATTTAACTACAGGTAACCAGGTGCTGAATATCCTGGGCCATTACTGCGGTATCAACCGTCATGATGTGCCCATCGATGGTAATACCAGCTTTACCATCCCCAATGTCCCCAATTTAAGATTTACCGCTGTCGCACTGAAAAGTGCCGCACCCCCATATTCGCCACACCGTAATGATCCGCACCCTGGTGATACCATTGGTGTGCTGATCGAAGAGATTTCTAGCGGTAAAAAATGCTGGTACAGCCCGGGCCTTGGTGAGATAGAGCCGCATTTGCCACCATTGATGTCGCAAGCGGATTGCATTATGGTTGACGGTACATTCTGGACCAATACTGAAATGATCGATATGGGTTTGATGACCAAAACCGCACGCAGCATTGGCCATAATCCGCAGTCAGGCGAAGGCGGTATGATTGAAAAGCTCAATGAATTCGGAGATGTGCGTAAGGTGCTGATTCATATCAACAATACCAACCCAATCTTGCGTGAGGATTCCGCAGAGCGCGCGATTCTGAACCAGCACAAGATTGAAGTGGCCTATGATGGTATGGATATTATCCTGTAGGAGAAAATAATGAATGCATTAACTAAAGATAATATGCCCTGGACCCGCGAAGAGTTTGAGGAAAAACTGCGCGAAAAAGGCAAGGGCTATCATATCTATCATCCGTTCCATGTGATGATGTATGAAGGCAAACTGACCAAAGACCAGCTGCAATGCTGGGTGGCGAATCGTTTTTACTACCAGATTTCCATCCCCATGAAAGACGCGGCGATTCTTTCCAATTGCGATGATGTTGAAGTGCGTAAGCAATGGATCGTGCGTATTACCGACCATGATGGCGTCGATGCTGCAGATGGCACAAAAGCCGTAGGTGGTATTGAAGCCTGGATTCAATTGGGTGAGGCGGTTGGTTTAACGCGTGAGCAGATCACATCACTTAAACTAGTTAGCCCGGGTGTGAAATTTGCCGTGGATGCCTATGTGAATTTTGCCAAACAGCGTAGCTGGCAAGAATCTGTGTGCTCAAGCCTAACCGAATTATTCGCGCCGCATATCCATCAACAGCGCATCAGCTCATGGCCCACCATGTATCCGTGGATCAACGAATCAGGCTTAAGCTACTTTAAAAAACGCCTGACCGAAGCGCGTCGTGACGTAGAGCAGGGCTTGGGTGTAACGCTGGATTACTTTAGTACCTCACGCGAGATGCAGTTAAAAGCCTTGGATATCTTGCAATTTAAATTGAATGTACTCTGGGTAATTGCTGACTCCATCATGCTGGCTTCTACCGTGGATATTAAAGTGGATGGCAAGGATTACTTCCATCAGCCTGTGATTAATTTCGAATAAAAACATAACGGACAATCAAAAGTGACCCAAGACGCAGAAATTAAAATATTAAATACCGATGTATTTGCCATCGCATTGCATCATCGCTTCCAGTGGGAAGAAGCACAGCAAAGTTATGTGATACTTTTCCCTGAAGGTATGGTCAAACTACATGGTGGCGCAGGCGAAGTGATCAAGCGCGTCAATGGTAAGGCGAGTGTAGGCGAAATTGTGGCCGAATTAAAAGCCGCTTTTCCGGATGCGGTGAACATTGAAGCTGACATTATCGGCATGTTTGAAATGGCTTATGGCAAAGCTTGGATCAGGAAAATTGAAGATTAGAAGGATTTGGATTTAGAAAAAGTGAAGCGTTAAAAATTATAAGCTGGGCTTGTTATTAAAGGGCGTAGCAATCAAGGAGTAGCAAAATGACACAAACATCTTTAGGTGAGTCAGTGGTACAGAAAGAGATTCATGCGCAAGCTAAAAATAATGGTGTTGCAGCGAATATCACGCACACCCAGCCTTTATGGTTGCTGGCAGAAGTGACCTATCGCTGCCCATTGCATTGTGCGTTTTGCTATAACCCGACCGATTACGATAAACATACGCAAAATGAATTGACCACTGAGCAATGGATCCAGGCCCTGCGCGATGCGCGCAAAATGGGGGCGATCCAGCTGGGTATTTCAGGCGGCGAGCCATTATTGCGTGACGATATTGAAGATATCGTGATTGAAGCTAAAAAATTAGGCTACTACAGCAACTTGATCACTTCCGGTGTCGGCTTAACCGAAAAACGCATCCAGGCATTTAAAGATGGCGGCTTGGACCATATCCAGCTATCCATGCATGATATTACCGAAGAGATTAATAACTTCATCACCAATACGCGCACCTTTGAATTGAAGAAAAAAGTTGCCGCTATGATCAAGAATCATGGCTATCCTATGGTGTTGAATGTAGTGATTCACCGCTATAACATCGGCCATATTAAAGAGATACTGGAAATGGCTGAGGCCTTGGGTGCCGACTATGTTGAATTGGCTAATACCCAGTATTACGGCTGGTCGCTGGTCAATCGTAGTCAACTGATGCCGCTTAAAGAGCAAATCGATGAAGCGGAACGTATCACCAACGAATTCCGCCAAAAAGTCGGCAACAAAATGAAAATCTTTTTTGTGGTGCCCGATTACTTTGGCGACCGCCCTAAAAAATGCATGAATGGCTGGGGTGAGGTGTTTATGATCGTCACTGCCAATGGCGATGTATTGCCTTGTCATTCAGCGCGTGTGTTACCGAATATGCAGTTCCCAAATGTGCGCGATAGCGGCCTGGAGTATGCATGGAAAGAAAGTCCTGCCTTTAATAAATACCGCGGAACGGATTGGATGAAAGGGCCATGTGTCACTTGCCCGGAAAAAATGAATGACTTGGGCGGCTGCCGCTGCCAGGCATTTTTACTGACGGGTGATGCCGAAAGCGCTGACCCGGTTTGTTCACTATCGCCCAATCACCACTTAATTGAGAAGGCGATTGAAGATTCCAAGAATCCTGTGCTTGCCTCTCAACCTATTATTTTTAGAACCGACAAAAACTCTAAAAAATATGTAGCAGGCGATAAAGAGCGCGTTGAGGAATTTCATGCCTTACCTTAACAATTAGCTGATAAAATCCAGTTTTATTGTTTTGTTAAGGTGTTAAATGGCCAGTCGCCGTCCAATCCCTTTTGTTTTAGCTTCCACCAATCACGGCACTTTTATCGTTAATCGTAACGATTACCGCATGGTGGAAGAAAATCGTGGTTACGGTGTTGGCTACCAGCTGCTAAATACTTCCAGTTTCGATCAAGAAGAAGTCAGTTTTGTGATGGCTTTACTGAGTTTGCGTCGCAAATACTTTGCAGATGGTGTTGTCGGCCTGGATTGCGGTGCCAATATAGGCGTGCACACCGTTGAATGGGCAAAGCATATGCATCAATGGGGTAGTGTGATTGCTTTTGAGGCGCAGGAGAAAGTCTATTATGCGCTTGCCGGTAATATCGCGATTAACAACTGTTTAAATGCGTCTGCACAATTTGCGGCAGTTGGGTCTGAAAACATAGAAATCAAGATTCCGGTGCCGGATTACCTGGTGCCAGCCAGCTTTGGCAGCCTGGAGCTCAAGCAAAATAGAAGCAATGAATTTATTGGCCAGAAAATCGATTATTCTGACGCAGCCATGTCAATCGTGCAGCAAAAAACCATTGATTCCCTCAATTTGCCGCGTGTTGATTTGATTAAGATTGACGTAGAGGGCATGGAAGTAGACGTTTTACAAGGTGCTGTAGAAACCATCAAGCGCTGTAAGCCCATCATGACCATAGAAATTATCAAAACCGACAAGGTGCAAGTGGAAGCTTTTTTAATGTTGCATGGATACCAGACTTATCCCATGGGTATCAATATATTAGCCATTCATCATTCCGATCCCGGCATTACCCATATCACCACTAATGCAAACGGCATTAACTTAACGATATAGCCACTGTTGAAACCGCATTCCATTTTCTTGGTGTATGTACTGGCAAGCCTGGCTGCGCTTGCGCCTTTTGCTATTGACACCTATTTGCCGGCATTCCATGCCATGGGCGCTGATCTGCAGACATCCGATTTACATATCCAGCAAAGTTTAACGGTTTACTTGTTGCCATATGCCTTGATGACGCTATGGCATGGCGCCATCTCTGATGCGATTGGGCGCATCACCACCATTAAATGGGGGCTGGGCATCTTTGTGCTGGCTTCGATCGGCTGTGCATTTGCACCTAACGTAGAAACACTGTGGTTCTTTAGGGCTTTACAGGGCGCAAGCGGCGGGGCAGGAAATACGGTAGCGCGTGCCATGGTGCGCGACCTGTTTGAAGGTGCAGCAGCGCAAAGGGTGATGGCAACGGTACAAATGCTATTTGGTATCGCGCCTGCCATCGCGCCAATCATTGGTGGCCTGTTGTTGGGGATTCACTGGCAAGCCATTTTTATCTTTTTAGCGATTTATGCGGCTGTCACCTTGTGGGCATCAGTAAGTTTCTTGCCTGAAACCATGCCGCCCGAAAAGCGCTTAAAACTATCGGCAAAAAATGTACTGGCCAGCTATAAAACCATATTTAGCGATGCGGAATTTGCCAAACTAGGCATTACCATAGGCGCCTGTTTTTCCGCTTTTTTTGTGTATGTATTGGCCAGCCCTGTATTTTTGGGCAAGCATCTGGGCTTAAGTCCGCAACAATATGGCTACCTGTTTGTACCAACGGTGTGCGGCATGGTGGTCGGTTCGTATTTGGCCAAATATGCCGCTGGCAAACATGCGGCAAAAGCGGTACTCAAACTTGCCTTTAGCTGGATGTTGTTAATAGTGTTTGCCAACGTGGCGGTTTGTTACTTTTTACCGTTAAATCCCTGGTTTAATATCTTGCCGGTGGCATTGTTTAATGTTGGGATGGCTTTGGTGATGCCTATCATCTCGCTTGCTGCATTGGACCGTCATCCCCGAATTCGCGGTACGGCGGCATCGGGCCAGGCCTTTATCCAAATGATGCTATCAACCGTGTCTGCTGGTTTGGTAGTGCCATTGGTATGGGGTAGTGTGATGGGCTTGGCCCTTGCCATGCTGGTTTATCTGCTGATTGCATTAATCGTCATCAGGCAAACGAAGTTGTGGAAAAGCCAAGTAATTTAAAGTAAGGATTTGCGAAGTTTTTGAATCTTTAAGCGCGTGTGACTTTCCCTACGTTGCCCAATACCAGCTTGATGCCGCGCCATAGTTTTGGCAGTAACCAGAACATAAATACTATAAATCCCAGCAATAAACCAATAAACACGGCAGGGTGCATCAGGGCTAACCAGCCGCCAGTCACCAGCAAGCCTTCCTCGCCGAAAGAAGCGGCAATATTGCTGACAGGCTCTGGTGAAGTGTTAATCAGCGCGCGGCTACCGGCTTTAGTAGCGTGCGTGGCCCCTGCCAATGAACCGCCCAATAGCGCAGTAATCGTTGCTACCACTGGGTCACTGGTATTGATTGCGCCCATGGCAAGCAGGGCGCCTGCTGGTATGCGGATAAACGTTTGAATCGAATCCCAGGCGCTATCCACGTAAGGAATTTTATCGGCCAAAAATTCAATCACACACAACACCCCGGCCACAACAAGCACAAACGGATGGCTTAAAATATCCAGGCTGGCAGGCAAATGAATCACGTTATACCTGGCCAGTGATCCGACAATAAATAGGGTGAGATAAAGCCGCAAACCGCTGGCCCAACTTAGGCCGCCAGCTAATGCTAAATTAGAAATCATGTCCATAATCTTGAATCCATACGGTAAATTAGCACAAAATAAATTTCATATAAATCATCATAACCTTTGTTTACCCAGTAATTGTAAATTTTTTACTGAGGCTAAATTTATCAGTTAATATATTGCAGGTATCAGCTAACTAATCAACAATAAAGGATAACTCAAATGTTCAACACCCAGTTTTCTGCTAAATGGGCACCTTATGTTTTAGGTTTATTGCGCATCATTACGGGCTTCCTGTTTCTGCAACATGGCACTTCAAAGCTGCTTGGTATACCGCACAACGCCATGTTTGATGGTTTGCAGCTGATGTCGCTGATGGGCGTGGCGGGGATCCTGGAATTAGTAGGCGGTACGCTAATATTAATAGGCCTGTTTACACGCCCGGTCGCATTCATACTTTCTGGACAAATGGCGGTTGCCTATTTTATTGCCCATGCACCAAGCGCGTTTCTGCCTATCCTGAATCATGGTGAATTGGCGGTTTTATTCAGCTTCGTGTTCCTGTACTTTAGTTTTGCAGGTGCGGGTAAATTAAGCATTGATGCTATTCGCGGCCAGTAATTGCCATGAATTCGATCTAGTTATGGCGCCGGTTGCTTGGGCGCCATTTCATTTTTCCAAAGCAGATACACGCGGCAATCAAATTCCAGCTGATGGTAATCAGCTTCCATATGCTGGCATAGCTGGTAAAACGCTTTATCATGATTGCGCTCTTTTAAATGCGCCAGTTCATGCACCACGATCATGCGTAAAAACGCTTCAGGAGCGGCTTTGAAAAAAGAAGATATCTTGATTTCTTTTTTCGCTTTCAATTTGCCGCCCTGTACGCGTGATATGGCAGTATTCAGCCCCAGCGCATGGTGCTCAACGCTTAAGCGGTTGTCATAATGCGCTTTGTCTAGCATGGGCGCATTGCGTATAAAGGCCTGTTTAATGTCGTTGCAATAGGTGTAGAGTGCTTTGTCGGTTTGTATCAGGTGTGGCTGGCTATAGCGTTCGGCAATGTAGTCGCCCAGTTTTCCTTGCGTTTGCAACTGCCTTACTTGCTGTTGTAAGGCAGGCGGATAATGTTGCAAAAAGGGCAGTGGTGTTGTCATATGATTCAGCTTAAACAAAAAAGGATGCTTGCGCATCCCTTTTGCATTTTAATTGATATTATCCAATCAAAAGCTCACAAACTATTCTATTAAAAGCTCGCGCTTTCCAGGCACGCCATTCATCGCTTCAGCATCCGGCAATGCTTCCTTGCGGCTGGTAATCACCGGCCACAGTTGCGCCAGGCGCGCGTTCAAGGCAATATATTCCTGCTGGTCGGCTGGTACATCATCTTCTGCAAAAATCGCTTCAGCAGGGCACTCTGCAACGCATAATGTGCAATCGATGCACTCATCCGGGTTAATGGCTAAAAAATTGGGGCCTTCAACAAAGCAATCCACTGGGCAAACATCTACGCAATCGGTAAATTTGCATTGAATACAGTTTTCGGTGACAACATAGGTCATATTTATTCCTTTACAGCTTTTTAAGCCAAAACATTATTTTATTTGAAATTTACTTATTTTGCGATTGCTTTAGATAGGATTGCTTGCATTCAAAAAACTGCAGTGACAAGGCGCATGAGCGCAGACAGTACGATTAGTACGGCAAGCGAAATGCAACGCAGTCAATGCAGAATTTTTGTATGCAATCAAACGATCATGCCTGCGCCAACGGTATTATTGGTTGACTCATCAATCACAATAAAGGCACCAATCGCACGATTTTGCGTATAGCTATCCACCATCAAAGGCTGTGCAAGTTTAAAGCTGATGCGTGCAATATCATTCATTTTGAGTTCGGTTGTGGCTTGTTGTTCCAATGTATTTACGTCAACCTTGTAAGAAATAGCGGCCACTTTTGCTTTTGATTCACGCGTAGTGTGGCGTATCACGTAAGTACGGGCGGTAGACATTGGCGTTTCAGACAGCCAGCACACAAAGGCTTCGATCTGTTTCACCGGTTGAATCGCGCTACCTGTTTTAACAATCATATCGCCACGTGACGTATCGATTTCGTCTTCCAGCAATAGGGTGACGCTTTGCTCGGTTTGCGCGTTTTGCAATTGCGCATCACCGATTTGAATCGCTTTTACTTTCGATTGATAGCCGTTTGGCAATACAGTAACGGCATCGCCCACTGCAATATCGCCACTCTCAATACGGCCCATAAAGCCCCTGAAATCATGCAGATCGGCATCGGCACTGGCGTGCGGCCTGCATACAAATTGTACCGGGAAGCGGAACTCAGCATTTTGTTCTTCATCTGCCGCGGGTGCTGCTTCAAGCATTTCAAGCAGCGTTTCGCCTGAGTACCAAGGCATATTGTCCAGACGATCCACCAACATATCGCCATTGAGTGCAGACATCGGGATAAAGCGAATATCACGTGCACCTGCCAAGCCGATTTCGGTCGCAAAAGCCTGGTAATCGGCACAAATCTTATCGTAAACGGCCTGGTCGTAATTCACAAGGTCCATTTTGTTTACGGCCACTACAATGTGCTGGAGACCCACCAGATGCGCCAAATAAGTATGGCGACGGGTTTGTGTCAGTACGCCACGGCGCGCATCGATCAAGATGATTGCCAGATTGGCAGTGGATGCGGCTGTCACCATATTGCGTGTGTATTGCTCATGGCCTGGCGCATCGGCAATAATATATTTGCGTGTGCCAGTGCTGAAGTAGCGATAAGCTACATCGATGGTGATACCTTGCTCGCGTTCCGCTTGCAGGCCGTCTGTCAGCAAGGATAGATCAACGGCTTCCATGCCACGCTTTTTAGAGGTGTTGGAAATTTGCGTTAATGTATCTGCCAGAATGGTTTTGGTGTCGAATAGCAGACGGCCGATCAGCGTGCTTTTGCCGTCATCGACAGAGCCGCAAGTCATAAAGCGGAGCAGTGAGTCGTTATGTTGAGTGGTGTTCGTCATAGTTTCAAATTTACTTTTTAGCCACAGAGGCCACAGAGGTCTCAGAGTAAGCTGTTTAATGTTAATGGTGTTTAAGTTTTTTGTTTTTCTCGGTGTACTCTGTGCGCTTTGTGGCTAAAAATTAAAAGTAGCCTTCTTTTTTACGTTGCTCCATTGAAGCATCAGAGGTCTGGTCATCCAGACGTGTTGCGCCGCGCTCGGTGATTGTCGTTGTGGCCGTTTCAAGCACAATTTTGCTGACATTGTCGGCATCTGAAATCACCGGTGCTGTGCACGTGATATCGCCCACTGTCCTGAAGCGTACCTGCATATTGATGACTTCTTCACCGGCTTTAGGCTGGTTAATCACTTCACCGTTGGTCAGTTCCACATTAGCTGGCATCATGGCGCCACCACGCATAATAATGTCGCGGTTGTGGGCAAAGTAAATACTGGGCAAACCCAGATTTTCGCGTTCGATATATTGCCAAACGTCCATCTCTGTCCAGTTGGAAATAGGGAAGGCGCGGATATTTTCACCTTTGTGGCTACGTGCGTTATACAAATTCCATAGTTCAGGACGCTGGTTTTTTGGATCCCATTGGCCAAACTCATCACGGAAACTCATGATGCGTTCCTTGGCGCGTGCTTTCTCTTCGTCGCGACGTGCACCGCCGATACAACAATCAAAGCCGAACTCTTCAATGGCTTCCAGTAAAGTCACAGATTGGTGTTTATTGCGCGGTTCGTCAGGCGTTTTCAGTACCACGGTGCCGCGCTGCATCGAATCTTCCACCGAACGCACAATCAGGCGCTCACCCAATTCGGCGGCGCGCTGGTCCCTGAAATCAATCACTTCCTTATAGTTGTGACCGGTATCGATATGCATCAACGGAAAAGGAAAGCGGCCCGGGCGGAAAGCTTTTTCAGCCAAACGCAAGATGCATAGCGAGTCTTTGCCGCCAGAAAACAGCAATACAGGGTTGCTGCATTGCCCGGCTACTTCACGCAAAATGTGGATCGCTTCTGCTTCTAGCCAATCTAGATGTGATAATGGCTGATGTTTATTATTTAACATATTCAATAAGTTACAATTAATATTTAAAGTTATTTATACGAAATGCACATGTTAATGCTCTTTAACATGTAGGCCGCATTCCTTACTATCGGGATTTTCCCACCACCAGCGTCCGGCGCGTACATCCTCACCCATGGCGATCGCACGCGTACAAGGCGCGCAGCCTATGCTAGGATAAAACTGGTCATGCAGCTGATTGTAGGGCACATTATTTAAACGAATATAGGCCCAGACTTCGGTTTCTGACCAATCGCTTAAGGGGTTGAATTTTTCTAATTTGTTGCCGTCATCATATTCGCGCACTGGCAGGCTGGCTCGAGTAGTGGCTTGCGCCGCACGCATCCCGGTTATCCAGGCTTTTTTACCACTCAGGGCGCGTTGCAAAGGCTCTACCTTGCGCATATGGCAGCAACTTTTACGCAAATCAACAGACTCGTAAAATGCGTTAATGCCGTGATTTTTTACATAGAATTCAACGGTTTGCGCTTGCGGAAAATACACATTTAACTTGGTGTTGTAGTGCTGCTCAGTTTTGGCAATCAAGTCATAGGTTTCCACAGGTAAACGGCCGGTATCCAATGAGAAAATCTCAATCGGCAATCGATTTTTCAGGATAATATCCGTCAGCACCATATCTTCTGCGCCAAAACTGTTGGCGAAGGTAATCGGGCTTAATTCAGTGCTGGCGGCTGTTAATAAAGCCAGCACTTCGGCTGTTTTTACACGCACGCTGGCCTGCAAGTCATCTGTTAATACAGGTGAGGTGGCTGGGTTAGCGGCCGCAGGTTTTAAAAATGAGACTTCGCCTGCCATTAAACTGCTCGGTTATATCGTGTAAACACAGGGCGTGGCTCATCAACGGCACCCTGATAAGGGGCAGTGAAATCGCTCAAGCTGGCTATAGCATCTTGAGCAGAACGATCAGCGCGAATCAGGAAGCTGTTAAAGCCACTACGTTTTAAGAAAAACAGCTGATCGCGCAGCACATCGCCAGTAGCGCGCAGTTCATTTTGATAGCCATAACGGGTGCGTAGCAACGTGCCCAGTGAGAAAATACGGCCATCGGCGAAGCGTTCTACATGTACCGCAATAATCGGCAGTGCATTTAAATCCGCCTGATTGCTAACCAAATCGGCTAATAGCTCATGTGTGTCCAGCCATACACCGATTTCCCCGTTTGCAATACGTGCTGAAAGTATTTCTTTACGCGCAATAAACACGCTTAACGGCACAATCACTTTGCCAGTCGCAGGAATGACGGTTTCCGCGATTTGTGTATCGGTAACGGTATCTTCACCGGTTAATTTAAACAATACGACTTTGCCCGCTTGCTTGCGCGCTTCTGCATTGCTGGCTGGCAGTTGTACCGTCACCCATGCATTTTCGGCGATATGTGCAGTATTGTCATTGAGTTGAATCAAATTACTCATGCTGAAACCTCTTCAGCTTTCGCAGAGACTTCCTTGTTGCTGGAATCTTTGTTGTAAACATGTGCTTTAAATGGCGCGATGCCCAAACGGCGCACCGTATCAATAAAGCGCTCTTCAGGCGTGCGTTCTTGCACGTATACATCAATGAGTTTTTGCACCACGCCTGGCATCTCTTCTGCAGAGAATGAAGGGCCAATCACGGTACCGATGCTGGCATCATTACCTTGCTTGCCGCCAATGGTTACCTGATACCATTCGGAACCGTCTTTATCCACGCCCAAGATGCCGATATGGCCCACATGATGGTGTCCGCAGGCGTTCATGCAACCAGAGATATTGAGCTCAATATCGCCAATGTCGTGCAAATAATCCAGGTTATCGAATTGCATTTGGATCGCTTCGGCAATCGGGATGCTCTTGGCATTGGCCAATGAGCAAAAGTCGCCACCCGGGCAGCAAATAATATCGGTCAGCAAACCAATGTTAGGCG
>JAZKEN010000013.1:30873-40241 GCA_040387035.1 Pseudomonadota bacterium
CAAAAGTCGCCACCCGGGCAGCAAATAATATCGGTCAGCAAACCAATGTTAGGCGTAGCCAAGCCTGCTGCACGCGCTTTTTCCCATACGGAAAATAAATCGCTCAGTTTAACGTCGGCCAAAATCAGGTTTTGTTCATGTGAAACACGCAGTTCGCCAAAGCTGTATTGTGCTGCCAAATCGGCGACTGTGTGCATCTGCGCCGATGTTGCATCGCCCGGCGCTTTGCCATGCGGTTTGAGCGACAATGTTACCGCGCGATAGCCGGCCTGTTTGTGCGCATGTACGCAACGTTTTACCCAGGCCGCAAAAGCGGGGTTGCTAGCAATGGCTGCATCAAAACCAGCATCGTTTGCGGTTGCGTTTTCATAAGGCATGGCTTCAAAATGTTTACCTACACGTGCCAGTTCGGCTTCAGTAATGGTGTTTGGTGCATCTTTTAAATGCGCCCATTCTGCCTCTACCTGGTTTTTGAATTCTTCAATGCCCAGTGCTTTCACCAGGATCTTAATACGTGCTTTGTACGCATTGTCACGACGACCATGCAAATTATAGACACGGATAATCGCCTCGCAATAGGTGAGGGCATGTTGCCACTCTAAATGCTCGCGAATCACTGATCCTAGAATCGGCGTGCGACCTAAACCGCCGCCTACCCATACTTTAATCGCCAGTTTGCCAGAGGCGTCAGTATAAAACTCCATACCGATATCGTGCGCTTGCACAATGGCGCGGTCTTGTTGCGTACCAGATACGGCGATCTTGAATTTGCGCGGCAATAGTGCGAACTCTGGATGGAAAGTGCTCCACTGACGCATGATTTCAGCCATCGCGCGCGGGTCAATCACTTCATCAGGTGCAATACCGGCGAACTGGTCAGTAGTGATGTTACGGATGCAATTGCCAGAGGTTTGAATCGCATGCATTTCAACCGTGGCAAGTTCTGCCAGAATCTCCGGTACGTCTTCCAGTTTAGGCCAATTTAATTGCAGGTTTTGGCGCGTTGAAAAGTGTCCGTAGTCTTTATCGTAGTTTTTTGTGATGTCAGCCAATTTATGCAATTGTTTGCTGGACAGCATGCCGTAAGGCACGGCAATACGTAGCATTGGCGCGTGGCGTTGAATATATAGTCCGTTTTGCAAACGCAATGGACGAAACTCTTCATCGCTTAATTCACCCGCCAGGTAACGGCGGGTTTGGTCGCGATATTGTTTAACGCGTTCGTCTACTATTTGTTGGTCTAATTCGTCGTATTTATACATAAATTTGTTTGCGTCGCTTGCTTACTAAAAACTTAACCCAGTATTTTAATCTAAATAATGACTTAATTCAAAAAACCATTCTCATTTAGAGCCTTTTAAACCCAATTGTTTCAATGCAATAATAAATAGTAAAACTGAAATGCCAATAAGTTGGTTAAATTCAGGAAAAGCCAGTTTCTGGCCCACGTATACCAATATTAGTGCGAGCAATGTCCGCACCCAGTGTTCCGCTACTTTTGCACTCAAGTGGCTGCCGATCCATATGCCTGGTATAGAGCCAATCAGCAAGGTACCCAGCAAGCTGTAATCAACAGTGCCTAAGCTGGCGTGGCCAAGCCCTGCAACCAGGGTGAGCGGCACGGCATGCGCAACATCGGTACCGACAATTTTGGTAATGGATACTTTAGGATACAGAATAAGCAGCGCAGTCACGCCCAATGCACCGGCACCCACAGAGGTCAATGTGACCAGGAACCCTAAAATAATACCCAACACAACGGTTAAAGCAGGCGTGTATTGCGGGTTGATCCAGTGCCCGGTTTTAGAAATCTTGGCCAATTGATTTCTAAATAAGACGGAAACAGAGGTAAGTAGCAAGGCGATGCCCAGCCAGAACTTGATGCTGCTGACTGCTTGATCAGAGGCGATGTCTAAATTTCTTAAATAAATCACGGTAATGATTGAGGCGGGAATACTGCCGTAGGCCAATAAGCGTACGATTTTCCAGTCGATATTGCCTAGCTTGCCATGCGCAAAAATACCTACGCTTTTGGTGATGGATGCATACAGTAGGTCGGTACCGACTGCCACTGCTGCTTTTACATTAAAAAAGATAAGCAATATGGGCGTCATTAGCGAACCACCGCCAACACCGGTTAGTCCGACCAATAAACCAACTACAAATCCAGCAAATATGTAAAAGATAAAATCCACGTGTTCACACACCCAAATGGTAGTAAAGCCGCGTAATATAACAGTAATTCATATAATTGTTTAATAACGTTTTAAAAATTTAGTATATCATTTGCTTATATAGATTGATTTACACTTAGAGGTGCCTGAATGAAACTTCACCAATTGAAATACATACACGAAGTAGCCCGACAGGGCTTGAACATTTCAGCTGCCGCTGAGGCTTTACACACGTCGCAACCTGGTGTCAGTAAACAAATCCAAATGTTAGAAGATGAGCTGAATTTACAGATTTTTCAACGTAATGGCAAACGACTAACCGGCATTACCGAGCCAGGCCGCCATATCGTCAAGCTTGCCGCCACCGTGATGCTGGAAATGCAAAATATCAAGCGCGTTGGCGACGAGTTCAGTAAGGTGGAGACTGGCACCTTAACCATTGCCACCACGCATACGCAAGCGCGTTATAAGTTACCGGCTGCGGTTAAGCAATTTATTGCCTCCTATCCGCACGTTAAATTGAATATCCATCAAGGCGACCCTGCGCAGGTAACCGCACAAGTAGCCAGTGGCGAGGCGGATATTGGCGTTGCAACCGAAAAGATCAGTCTGGATGACCGCTTGCTTTGCCTGCCGTGCTACGAATGGAACCGTTGTGTAGTGGTGCCGAAAGGCCATCGCTTAATCGATGCTGTGCCACTTACTTTGGCTAAAATCGCCAGTTTTCCATTGATTACCTATGATTTTGCCTATACCGGCAGTACCGCTGTTTCGAAAGTGTTCCATGATGCTGGCGTAATGCCCAATGTTGTACTGAGTGCCATTGATGCGGATGTGATTAAAACCTACGTCGGTTTAGGTTTGGGCGTTGGTTTGATTGCCAACATGGCGTATGATGAAGAACGCGATAAAGATTTGGTGCGCCTGGATTGCAGCCATTTATTTCCGTCTAGCACAACCTATTTGGGCGTGAGAAAAGACGCCTTTTTGCGTAACTATATCTACGGTTTTATTGAGCTGTTGGCCCCCAAATTCGATCGCAGGGCAGTGGATGAGGCGCTGAAAGCTTTTCGCAACAGTTAGATCGCTTATAAGCTAACCCGGTTTGGAGTAAAAGATGTGGTTTAAGCCTTTGTTTTATTTAGTGATATTGCTGGGCTTAAGCGCCTGCGCTACAACAAAGGCTACATCAGAAGCATCCATGCCATCGACCAAATTGATGGCAAATGGCTTGCCGCCAATCGACCTCAACAGCGCCATATATGAATTGCCGGTAAAAGAGGGTGTCAGCTACCAAGATGTGATTGATAGCTTGAAATCCGTGTCTGAAGGCATGAATTTTGTTAACCCTGCCAACTTCCCTATTGCTGAACATATGAAGCTGCGTGGCGTTGATTCACAAGGCATCAAGGAAGTGCATAGCTTTTGTAACCTGAGCCTGGGTACCGACATCATGCTGGATCATCCCGAATTCTTGGTCTTTGCCCCATGCCGTGTTGCGCTTTACGAAAAGCCCGATGCCAGCCAGAAAATGCGATTGTTTTTGGCACTGGATCGTCCCACATTTGACTTGAAAAGTATAAAAAATCCCACGCCCCGTGCCAAAAAATCCGCGCAAGAACTAGAAGATGCTTTGATTAAATTGATGGCGGCAGCCAGTCGTGGCGATATTTAAGCGTTTCAATGGGTGCTCAAGCGTTTAATTGGGGCTAAAATGGTTGCTAGGTTTAAACAAAAATGGTTCAATAAAACTTGGTTCTTGCAGCAATTAAAGCTCAATGCCGTGGCGCTAATCAGTTTAGTCACGGCGATTGTTGGGATTTCCTATAATACCTGGCGCGACCAGCAGAACGAGATCAATGACAATATGCGTAAAGCGGCTTTTGAAGTATTGACCGATTTGGGTGAGTTGCAAACCATTGTGAATTATGCGCATTTTCAGCAAGACAGTACGCGCGGCCACCCGATTGAAGGCTGGAAGCACGTAGTGATGGTGCGCGATCTAGGCCATTTGCTCACACCGGATGCCGCCAAAGCTGCTGATGATCTGTATGCCAATTGGCAAGGCAATTGGGAGAACTTGGGCAATGATCAACAGACAGAATTACTGATTAGCAAACAAATCACTCAAACCAGAAAAGCCGTATTAACCACAATCGATAGCCTTAAATAAACGAAAAAAACTGTATATGAACCCAATTCGCGTCGCAAAAGCTGAAAACTTTTTACATATCCTACCTAAAATGGCAAACCGCCATGGCTTGATTGCAGGCGCCACCGGTACCGGTAAAACCGTCACTTTGCAGACTTTGGCAGAAGGATTTTCTGCCATCGGCATACCGGTCTTTATGGCGGATGTAAAAGGCGACTTGGCTGGTATGAGCCAGGCAGGAGGCGGCAACGCGCGCGTGGATGCACGTGTGGCGCAACTGGGACTGGAAGATTTTAAAGCGCAGGCCTCGCCTGTCACCTTATGGGATGTATTTGGTGAAAAAGGCCACCCGGTACGCACGACCATTGCTGAAATGGGGCCGTTATTATTAGCGCGTTTATTGAATCTTAATGATGTGCAGGCAGGTGTGATTAATGCGATTTTTAAAATTGCCGACGATAAAGGCTGGTTGCTACTCGACCTAAAAGATTTGCGTGTCATGTCGCAACATGCGGCGGAAAACGCAGAAGAATACCAAACCACTTATGGCAATATTTCTGCGGCCAGTGTGGGTGCGCTACAGCGCTCACTACTGCAGCTGGAGACGGAAGGCGGCGATTTATTGTTTGGCGAGCCGGCCTTGAATCTCGAAGACTTGATGCAGACCGATTCAAACGGCCGCGGCGTAATCAATATTCTGGCGTCTGACAAGCTATACAACTCACCGCGTGTTTACGCCACCTTGCTACTTTGGTTGCTGTCTGAATTATTTGAAAAGCTGCCCGAAGTCGGTGACATCGAAAAACCGAAGCTGGTATTTTTCTTTGATGAGGCACATTTACTGTTTACCGATGCGCCCCCCGCGCTGTTGCAAAAAATCGAGCAAGTGGTGCGCCTGATTCGCTCAAAAGGGGTCGGTGTGTATTTTGTCAGCCAGAACCCGTTGGATATCCCGGACATTGTGTTGGGCCAATTGGGTAACCGCGTGCAGCATGCCTTGCGCGCATTTACACCGCGTGATCAAAAAGCAGTGAAGTCGGCTGCTGAAACCTTTAGAAGTAACCCGAAAGTAGATGTGGCAACCGTCATCACTGAGCTGGGTGTTGGTGAAGCTTTGGTTTCGTTTTTAGATGAAAAGGGTATTCCAAGCCCTGTGGAGCGTGCCTTTGTGTGCCCGCCACAAAGCCGGCTAGGCGCGATTACCGACGCAGAAAGGGCGGCTGTTATTGCTAACTCCAGCATTAAGGGTTTTTACGAAAAACAAGTCGATCGTGAATCGGCTTACGAAATCCTGAAAGCGCGTGCAACCGAATCCGCTGAAGTGGCCGAAGAAGGTAAAGGCTTTGATTGGGGCGGCATGCTGGGCGGTGTACTAGGCGGTAAAAAGTCGAGCCGCTCGGATAGTATTTTAGAAAGCGCGGCCAAATCGACTGCGCGGGCCATCGGCTCGCAGCTGGGGCGTACCATTATCCGCGGTGTATTGGGCTCAATACTTGGCGGCCGTAAATAGCCTATGCTGTCTGATATCGAAATCGCCCAAGCCGCTACGCTGAAGCCGATTGTCGATATTGCGCACACCTTAGATATTGCTGGCGATGATCTGATTCCTTACGGGCATACTATCGCCAAGCTCAGCACATCCTGCATCGCCAAGCTACAAGCTAAAGCCAATGGCAAATTAATTCTGGTCACCGCCATCAGCCCTACCCCTGCAGGTGAGGGCAAAACCACCACCACCGTTGGCCTGGCAGATGCACTGAATGTGATTGGCAAGCGCGCCGTGGTATGTATCAGGGAGCCATCATTAGGCCCGGTTTTTGGCCTGAAAGGCGGCGCAACCGGCGGTGGTTATGCGCAAGTCGTGCCTATGGAAAACATCAATCTGCACTTTACCGGTGACTTCCATGCCATTACCGCGGCCAATAACCTACTGGCAGCATTGATTGATAACCATATTTACCAGGGTAATGCGCTAGGAATTGGGCAAGTGACGTGGCGGCGTTGCCTGGATATGAATGACCGCGCCTTACGCGACGTCACCATCAATCAAACGCACGCCAATACTGGTTTTGATATCACGGTTGCCAGTGAAGTGATGGCCATATTTTGCTTGGCTGAAAGCCTGGACGATCTAAAAACACGGCTGGGTAATATCCAGGTGGCCACAAGCCAAACCGGTAAACCTATATTTGCCAGCGATTTGCAAGCACATGGTGCCATGACGGCCTTGTTGAAAGATGCTTTCCAGCCCAATCTGGTACAAACCCTGGAACACACGCCGGCGCTGATCCATGGTGGCCCGTTTGCCAATATTGCACATGGCTGTAATTCTGTTGTGGCAACAAAAGCGGCTCTAAAACTGGCGGACTATGTAGTGACAGAGGCCGGTTTCGGCGCTGACCTGGGTGCTGAAAAATTCATGGATATCAAGTGCAGGAAAACCGGCCTGCGGCCAGATGTGGTGGTGATTGTGGCCACGGTACGTGCCTTGAAATACCATGGTGGTGGCGAGTTAGCGAGTTTGAATGTCGAAAATATCGCGCATTTAAATGAAGGTGTCGAAAATTTAAAGCGGCATATCCATAACAGCCAAACCTATTTTGGTTTGCAGGTGATTGTGGCCATTAACCATTTTTCACAAGATACCCAGGCTGAAATCGATGCTTTAAAACTGGCTGTAGAGCAGTTGGGCTGCAAAGCTGTTGTGTGCAAGCATTGGGCAGAGGGTGGGGCAGGCGCCACCGACTTAGCGCATGCCGTGGTTGATAGCATTGCAAACAGTAAAACGCATTTTAAGCTGCTGTATGCAGATGAAATGCCGTTAATACAGAAATTGCAAACCATTGCGCAGAAAATATATGGTGCTAAAGATGTACTGTTAAGCGAAAAAGCGGCACTAAAGCTGGCGGAGCTTGAGCAGCAGTATAGCCATTTCCCCATTTGTATCGCTAAAACGCAATATTCATTTTCGTCTGATCCTTTTTTACGCGGTGCGCCAACCGGACATAGCCTGCAGGTACAGGATTTATACCTGTCGCGCGGTGCGGGTTTTATCGTGGCCATCTGTGGCCAGATCATGAAAATGCCGGGCTTGCCGAAAGTGCCGGCCAGTGTGCGTATTGATGTGGATGCGGCTGGCCACATTGTAGGGCTATCTTAATTAAATAAGTTTTTGTTGTATGTTAACCATTGAAAAAACAGGCAATGCCGAACAGTTGATTAATAAATCACGCTTCTATGCTTGTGCTGGGCATTGCGAAACCGAGCGCGAGGTGGGGATTTTTTTAAGGCAATTGGCACAGCAACATCAAAACGCACACCATTTGGCCTATGCTTTTAGAATCAAAACCGCTGACGGCATTATCCCCAGATTCTCCGATGCGGGTGAGCCTAGCGGCACCGCGGGTAAGCCCATCATCCAAATGTTGGAAGCGCGCGATTTAATTCATGTGGCGGTTGGCGTGATACGCTATTATGGTGGGGTTAACCTGGGCACTGGCGGGCTGGCACGCGCTTATGGCGGCACGGCCAAAATGGCCCTGGATGCGGTGAAAACAATCCCATTTGTGGAAATGCGCGCATTAAGTGTGAGCGTACATTACAATCAAGTGGATGCTCTTACGCGCTTGGTTTCACAGTTAAAAGGTAAAGTGCTGGATAAAAAATTTGACCAGGCCGTTCATGTAAAAGTCAGTTTGCCAGTGACGGAAGTCGCCGCTTTTACCCATCAATACACGCAATCAATATAAATTAGACAATGACAAACATAACGCCAAACAAGCCAGCTAATCTCAGTTTTAACAAGCATGATATCGCCTCATGGGTGATGATGGGTATTGCCATGATGCTGGTACTTATTTTTCACCTGCTGCCCGCTCTATTGGGTGGTTTGCTGGTGTATGAATTGATTCGCATCCTTACACCGCATATTGAACGAAAACTGCCAGGCCCGCGTGCCAAGCTGATTGCGATTGCCTTATTAACCATTGTGACCGTGAGCTTATTAAGCTTGGCCGGTGCCGGTCTGGTAGCATTTTTCCGTTCAGAATCAGGCAGTTTGACGGTTTTACTGGCAAAAATGGCGCAGATTATTGAAGACTCACGCCAAATGCTACCGGTTTGGATTTTAGATAAGTTACCTTCGGATGCGATTGCATTTAAGGAAGAGGCAACGTTTTGGCTACGCACGCATGCGGACGATTTGCAGGTAGTGGGTAAAGAAGCGGGGCGCATCACCGCACACGTGGTTATTGGCATGATTGTGGGTGGCATGATTGGTCTGCGTGACGCCATTAAGGATGACGACTACAAGCCGTTTGCCCGTGCACTGGCGCAGCGCGCATGGCTGTTTGGCGATGCATTTCAACGTATCGTATTTGCGCAAGTGCGCATCGCTTCGATTAACGCCTTTTTTACCGGCATTTACCTGGCTGTGATCTTGCCTTTATTAGGCGTTGAGTTGCCCTTGGTCAAAACCATGATCGCCATTACCTTTGTGGTGGGCTTGATACCTGTGGTCGGTAATTTAATCTCTAATACGATTATCGTAATTGTCAGTCTAAGCCAGTCGCTGGCGGTAGCCTTGGCTTCGCTGCTCTATTTGATCCTTATCCATAAACTTGAATATTTTTTAAATGCCCGTATCGTGGGCGGGCAGATTCGCGCCTATGCATGGGAGCTATTGATTACCATGTTACTGATGGAAGCGATTTTTGGCCTAGCGGGTATTATTGCAGCGCCTATTTATTATGCTTATGTCAAAAGCGAGTTGCGTGAGTACGACTTGGTGTAAATGGACGTAAAAAAGCCTGCAATGCAGGCTTTTAAGTAAACATGATTTTATAAAATAAAGACTATAAAACTAAACTGATTTACGTCTTAAACCAGCCAAGCCCAGCATTGCAGAGCCAAATAACCATGCAGCTGCAGGGACTGGAACCGCTGATACATTGCGTGCTGAAATAATGGCATCTTCAGCTCCGGTAAATGTGACAGACCAATCCAATCCGCCTTGAAAATTGCCGCTATAGGTGTCATAGATG
>JAZKEN010000013.1:40341-41832 GCA_040387035.1 Pseudomonadota bacterium
ACCATCGCGCTGATCTGCTTCTGCTTGGTTTCAATCAACTCTGTTTTGGCTTCTAAAGCTTCTCTCTGCGTCAATAAAACTTCCAAATAATCTGCTCTTGCCGATTGGAATAACTGGTTTGCCACATCCACAGATTGGGTCATGGCGTCGACTTGAGCGCTTTTTAGCTGATAGTTTTTCTGCAGGTTGTCTATATTGGATACCTGGTTAGACACTTCGCCATACGCATTGATAATGGTTTGCTCATAGTCATAAGCTGCCTGAATCTGTGTGGCATTGGCATTTTTATACACCGCAGTGATGGCATTCCGATTTACCAGCGGTGCCATCATATCGCCTGCCAATGAGAACATCAGTGATTCCGGCGTGCTTAGCAAATATTTTGGATTAAACGCCTGAAAGCCTAAGCCTGCACGAATCGCAAAAGAAGGGTAGAAATTAGCTTTTGCCACCGCAATATTTAAATCGGCGGCGGCTAATTCCAACTCCGCTTTTCTAATATCAGGCCTGTTTTCCAATAGTTGCGATGGAATACCGGCCTGCATGATTTTCAGCTTGGTATCCATAAAGCCAGCAGAAGCCCTTTGGATGGGCTGCGGTACTCTACCCAGCAAGAAATTGATGCGGTTTTCTTGCTCAACGATTTGCTGCTTGATCACATATTGCTTGCTTTCGTTCTTCTTCACCTCAGCTTCAAAGCGCTTGACTGCCAGGGAAGTCGCCCTGCCATATTTTTGCAGTTGGCTGGTGACTTCCAAGGCATTGCGCTGGATCTGAATATTCTGCTCCAGGTTCAAAAGCTGGTTATCCAGCGCAGTCAGTTCGTAATAAGCATTGGCAATCTCTGCCACCAGGTTGGTGATTAAAAAGTTTTTGCCTTCAATCGATGCCATGTACTCGGTGGCCGCTACTTTGGTCGCATTCCTCAGTTTTTTCCAAACGTCCAGCTCCCAAGAGGAATACAGTCCAAACTGGTAGTTGCTTAATGGGTCTGGAAAAGCCTTGCCTTCCTTGATTTCCAGGCTTTCTTCCACAGCGCCATTGCGCGTATAGCGCCCAACTTTTTCTACATCGGCACCTGCACCAAAATTAACAAATGGCAAGTATTCACCTTTGCGTGCCTGTATCTCATTCTTGGCAATATTGATGCGTTGCGCCAGGATATTCACTTCCTTGTTATTCACAATCGCAATATCAATCAAGCTAGATAAATTTGGATCCTCAAAAAAGTCTTTCCAATTGATATTAGCCGTATTTGCGCTATCTGCATTTTGTGCAGTCGCAGTATTGGCATAGCTGGCAGGTAAGCTTGTATCTGCCTTTTTGGTGGTCAATAGGGGGATGGAACATGCTGGCAACATGATTGCCAGCGCCCCCACCACCATTAGTCGAATAGTGTTATGTTTAATCATCTTTACCTTCATCTTTATTGTAATGATATAGCTCTGTTAAAGGCGCAAAGTCTTCGTTTCTAATCAATGACTTACCTTC
>JAZKEN010000014.1:0-18459 GCA_040387035.1 Pseudomonadota bacterium
TCACCCAGCGCATCTATGTTGCTGATGCTTAACTCTGATTGGCGGCTGTTTCTGGGCGCTAGCAACCATGCGCAATCTGCACTTTCTACTGTTTGACTTAAACCATGGATCACCGCATTCACATATGGCTGAACACTATCTTCTGCATGGCCTTTTTGTTTCAGCCAATATTGCATGGCCGGCGCACAAGCCTGGATACGGCTGGCAGGCCATGCGCTTAGGCCGCTACTGGCAATCAATTCCATATATAAGTGTGTCAATGTGCCTGCGTCGGCTGCGATATTGAGTAGTGCATTTGGAATCGTATTAACGCTATTATCAGGCGAAATATAGGCGGAATCTGCAAGTGATTGCTTGACTGAAGCAGGCGTACAGGGTGCTTTTAAACGCTTCAATTGCGGCGTGAAATCCTGCAAACGCAGCAAGGTTTCTGTCTGTGCATCGATGGGTGCCGCGGCTAAAAATTGCGCTTCAACACTGGGCCATAGCAATGATAATAAGGATTTATTGACGGGCTTGATTTTATCGTCCGAATTTTTCTTGACCACTGCCACTAGATGCAGTTTTTTGATACTGCGGGTGGCGGCTACATATAAAAGCCGCGCGGTTTCGTTATCGATGCGCTCCGTTTCCAGGGCTTTTAAAAAGTCATAAGTACTGGCTTTACCTTTTACCTTTTTGGCCACGGGAGCTGCCAGAAGGGTTCTATGTTGACTGACCGGTACTTCCTCCCACAGCATCATCGGGCTATCCGGATTAGGCGGCTTGCGATTCAGCGCGGGCAAAATCACCGTATCGAATTCCAGGCCTTTAGAAGCGTGGATAGTTAAAAACTGCAGGCTATCATTTGCCGTAATATCCGGCTGCGCATACAGTTTTAACATGGCACTATCCAACTGGTTAAAATCCAGTACAAAGCCGCGCGCCGTTTTTTCCACCAGGTCAAAAAAGGCCTGTATATCACGATTATCGCCTGCGCTGATTAAAGTATCCGCGCCACCTAACTTAATCCATGTGCTTTCCAGCCAGCGCCGCAAAGGCATACGTCCTTGATGCTCAAATGCTGCTGCCAGGATTTCACGCATATGCAGTAAACGCTGCTGGCCATCTGTACTGAGCGTCTGTAAACGGCTTTCATCCTGCATCAGTTGCCAGATAGTCGCAAAGTGGTTGTCATGTGCCAGTGCATGCAGATCGGTCAATGTCAGCCCGCACCAGGGCGCGCGCAGTATATTCAGCCAATGCACACGGTCGGCACGGTGCAGCATGGCTCGCGTCAAGGAAAGCGCATCCAGCACCGTCTGCCTGTCATTCAGGCCTTCGATCTCAACGGCCTGGAAACGAATATGCGCATAATCGCGGCGAATCACAGAAACCAAGTCATTTAAATGATTACGCGAACGCACCAAAACGACCAGCTTGTTTTCAGGGTGATTGCTTTGCTCAGCCGTGATTAAATCGGCCACATAGCGCGCCTCAATCAGCTTGGCTTGCTCACTTTCCTCATCACTATTCAGTACTAGCGGATGCACGCTGACGCCTTCATCCGCGATAGTGTCTTTAGTTGCAATAAAAGTGCGGTAAGAAATCGCGGCTTGGGTAATATTATCGGCGACAGGAAAAATCGATTTAAAGGTGTGATTGATCCAATCCACCACCTGAGGGTGGCTGCGGTTGTTGCGCGTTAGCTTGAGCGGCGTGAGCGCCAATTGCCCGATACCAAACTCACTGGCTTGCAAAAACAGGCTGACATCCGCTTTGCGGAAGCGATAGATCGATTGCATGGGGTCGCCCACGCAAAATAGGGTGCGGCCATCATCAGGCTGCCAGCCCAGCGTTAACTGCTCAATCAGGCGCATCTGCGTTGGGCTGGTATCCTGAAATTCATCTACCAACAAGTGCGCGATTTTGTAATCCAGCTTTAAAGCCAAATCGGTTACGCCGCGTTCATTCTCTAAGGCATAGCTGGCGGACTGTGCGATGGCGACAAAGTCCACTTCGTTAGCGGCTTGAAACGTTGTCCATAGATGCGCGGTGGCTAATTGCAATAACTGCGCAAACGCCTGGATTGTCATGCAATCCTGCGCAATCCTGTCCCAATCGAAATCAGGCAACTGACGCACGCCATGTAGCACCTGTGCATCCGCGACTGTTTCTGTGATTTGCAAAAACTGCTGCTTGAATTCATCGTATTCGGGATGGTTTTTATCTTTGGCGGGGAAGCCAATGTTTTTATTCAATTGCTTCCTGAAAGTGCCTTCATTGGTCAGCAAAAAATCCGCTAATGTTTGCCAATTACCCAAATCATCTGCACTTGTACCTAGCGGTTCTTGCCAGTCGGATAATGTCTGCAAGGCATGGCCTGCTTCTAAATTGCTGCTGGCAAAGCGCAGCAAAGGCATCAGCTGAGCTTGAATGCTGGCTGGTATCGCTTTTGAGGTCAGCGCCAGTTTTTGTTCCACTAATTCTGCCAGCGCATGCACCATATTCTCTGCGATTTCATCCGCCGTAATATTGGCATGCTCACCCACCAATGGTAACCACTGGTCACGCTTTGCCAGCATATCCGCCAGCAATTCGGTCAGTTTTTCAATATCATTCTGCATAAATCGCAGCGCGGTACTCACAACTTCATCAAGGCTGCTTTCATTGGCAACCTGTGCCAGCGCCTGTTGCGCAGCGGTTTGGTAGTGTGCATTGGCATCCAGGCTGATCATGGGTTGCCCGCCGAAACGGCTTAACAAAGGCATCTGCCGCGCTAGGCTGCTACAGAGCGCGTCCATGGTTTGGATACGCAGCCGCGCCGGTTGCGCTAACAATTGCCAGCCACAGTTTTTTGCATGCGCCAGTGCTTTAATGGCTAAGTCACGCGTCACTTGTTTGTGTGGCGCATCAATGACGGTATTGTTTTCTGCGGCTTCCAGCGACATTAAAATGCGGTTACGCATTTCAGCTGCTGCTTTGTTGGTAAAGGTGAGGGCAATGATTTCTTCTGGCGCTTCCACCCTGGCCAGCAATTTGAGGTAGCGCTGTGTGAGCAGCTCGGTTTTACCAGCGCCTGCTGGCGCTTCAACAATGAAATTCTCTAGTTCTAACGCGCGCTGGCGATTGAGGGTATCGATCTGGATTAAATCGTTATGCATATTATGGCTGGTGTTGTTCGAATTGTAAGGCGCGCTCTGGTAAACGCAGTAAAGGTCTCACCTCGCAATACAGCAAATCGGCTTCATTCTCAAACCTCACATTGGCGACACCTGCTTTAATCTCTTGCGCAATCAATGTCAGGCTTTGCTGCCAGTGCGAAATAAGTGCTTCAAAATCGTCAAAATCTTTAAAGGCAGAATTGCCGCCTAATGCTTCAAATGGTTTGATCTCAGGTA
Organism: Pseudomonadota bacterium; assembly: GCA_040387035.1. Lineage (GTDB taxonomy): Bacteria > Pseudomonadota > Gammaproteobacteria > Burkholderiales > Methylophilaceae > Methylotenera_A. The sequence continues at coordinate 3,381 of JAZKEN010000014.1, forward strand.
AGGCATCGCTTGCTGCCACGCCACTGAATTGCGGCTCTAACAAATCCACCTTGGCAAAACAAGCAGCAACTACCTGCTCGTTTTTTAATACCAGTGATGCATATAGCGGTAATTGTGGTTTGGTAATGCGCGCATCTGCCCAGCTGCTGTGGCTGGGTTTGCTACTACCAGTTTTATAATCGAGAATGATTAATTCGCCTTCTGCCAAAGCATCGATTCGGTCAATGCGTAAGGTGATTTCCAGACCTTCAATACTCAGCAGATGCTGTGCTTCGCAGGCCTGCACAGTAAAGTCAACACGCTGTTTTTCCAGTTGTAACCAGGCACTTATCAAAGGCAACAATCGTTGCCGCTCAATTTGCTGTATTTGTTTGGGCACAGTTTCAATGGCATGCATTGTTTTAAAAGCCGTATCAATCGCTTGGGTAATGACGCTTTCCAGTTGAGTATCATTCATGGATTTCAGGTTAACTGCGCTTTTACAATTGAGCCAAAATTGCTGCAATACGGCATGCACCAGGTTGCCACGGGCCAGGCTGTCCAGGCCATCAGTCGGGCTTTCCAGTGCCCTTGCACCTAGCCGATATTGATAAAAAGCCCAAGCCGGGCAAATGGCCTGCGCTTCAAACAATGCGCTGCCGCCGCGTAGCTTTTCCTCTGCGCTAATGGCTGGTGCCATCGCATCATCAATCCATTCAATATTAGCCTTTGCCTGCATACTGAGCGTTTCAGCCAGTGTGTGAATGGGTGCAATGGCATCAGCAAACGGCAAGTCATTTAACAGGGGAGAGGGGCGCAATTCGCGATCCGCCTCTTTATGAGCCCACGAAAATAGGATGGATTGGGCGCTATGCATTAAACGTTGCTGCACTTTTTGCGCGAATGCGGCCTGAATATCCGTATCGGCATTGGGCATATTCACATCACGTTGCAGCTTGATGGGTAACAGCGGGTTGGGTCGCGCAGGTGGCGGCCAATGCTGGTCATTCACGCCCAGCACCCATGCGCCATCTAATGGAGTAGCGCTGGTTTCTAGCATGCCCAATAGCTGCAAGCGCGGGTTACCCTTGGTTTCAGGTAAAAACATACTAGCCACACAGATTTGATTCAGTTTGTTCACGGCGTCCGTTGCCGAAACAGGTCCACTGAGTGCATCTAAATCCGACAGGTTTTGCAATCCTTTTAACCAGGACTGGTGTGCTTGATATTCAAAACTGCTTAAGCCGCCAGGGTTGGCCCAGTTCACATTACTTAATAGCTGGCTAAATTGTGCGACCCAATCGGATGGCTTATGTTTACCGCGCCATTGGGTTTGGGCATTTTGTAAATGTGCTAGATGCGTTAAAAAACCGCCAAGTCCTGTTTCAGCCATTTTCTGTGCTAAAAGCAGCAAGCTTTGCAAGCTGACATGACGCGATAATTTCTTGCGCATTTGCGCATCCAGCAAATGCCTGGCATCGGTTTCTGCTTTATCGCCCCAGTAACTATCCAGCAATAGTGCGCTTAAATCGGCTTGCGCGGTGCTTTGGCCATTGCTTGCCAGGCGCAATAAACGTAAGCCGCAGGCAATCATGGTATGTTCACTTAATGGCGCACCAATGGAAAAATCCATGATACGTGGCGCTTCATACAAGCTGGGCTGCAAGGTTTCCGGATGAAAAGTATCGTCCAGCAAGTCGGCTAACTGGTTGCGAATATTACCTAGTACCGGTGTAATGATCGCCAGGTTGGCTTGTGGATTTTGCGCCAGCGATTGTTTTACCCAAGCCACCGCAGCGCGGCATTCGGCGTTAATGTCATCATAGGCAATCTGGTTGGCCAATTGCGCAGTGTACTGGTTTTGCGAAAAAATGACTTTTACATCTTTAGCCTGTAGATTGGCGATTAATTGCTGTTCAAGCGGTGTGATGCGGTCAAAACCCGCGAGTTCGATTATCGCCGGCAATGGCAATGTGCTTTTACCCAGGCAGTCTATTTGCAAAGCCAAGGCTCTTACGCATTCAAGGGCATTTTTTTCGGCACACAAGGCTTGAAACGCGTGCCGCCAGCGCAGGAACTGCCGTGTTTCTACCGAGTGAAAATAGTCACTCAGCTGCGCATCGCTGATTTGCCATTCGATCAATAGCTGATTGGCTTGCATAGACGCATCCGCTAAGCTGGTGATATCGAATAATTCTGCCAGCCGGTGTTTTTCAATGCTGCTCTGTATCGCTTGCTGCCACAGCATTTTTTCCGTCACCGCATTCAAGTAGATGGCAGGAATAGACTGAATATCCACTTCACCCGCCAGCATGGCTTGCTGCAATAATTGTGTTAACCATTGCTGCAAAGTCATGATCTGCGGCGTTTGCCATTGCGTTTGCTTAAGCGATAACTGCTGTTGCTGATGCAGCTGCAAGCCGCGACTTAAGCGGGCAGTGGTGCATAATATTAAATGCGGTGTTAAATTCAACATGTCGTTATTGTAGGCGAACTTACAGTAAAATAGCGGCATAAACTTTTTGCAATCACGTATTCATTTCGAGGAAAATCATGCTTGGTAAGCTGGCTAAATTATTCAAAATACTACTATTGGCTATTATCTTACCAATCGCATTGTTCGCCCTGTATACATGGGCTGCGCTTAGCTGGGTGTATTCAACAGGTGAGCGAGCCGGCTATGTACAAAAATTTTCAGAAAAAGGCTATGTCTGTAAAACCTATGAAGGCGAATTAGTGCTGGTTTCCATGCCCGGCACCCAGGCGGAAAAATTTCTGTTTACAGTAAAAGACAAAACGCTGGTTGAAAAAATCAATAATAGCTTGGGTAAACGCGTACGCATCACTTATGAAGAGCATAAAGGCATCCCCAGCAGCTGTTTTGGTGAAACGCCTTACTATGTACAAAACGTACAGATACTGGAAAAAGATGCTTTTAACCTGCCTTTTGAGTAATGAGTTAAATGGCAGCTACTGACGAAAAAAACTATATCACCCCACAAGGCTTTGCGGCCTTGCAGGCAGAGTTTCATCAATTGTACAAAGTAGAGCGTCCGGAAGTGGTGCGCACTGTCTCCTGGGCGGCCAGCAATGGCGACAGGTCTGAAAATGGTGACTACATCTATGGCAAACGCCGCTTGCGCCAGATCGATAGCCGCTGCCGGCACTTGATGAGGAGGATGGATTTAGCCGAAATTGTCGATAGCAGCTTGCAGCAACACCTTGAAAAAGTATTTTTTGGCGCTTGGGTGACTTTATTTAATTTGGCGGACGATAGTGAGCATACCTATCGTATCGTCGGCAAGGATGAATTAGAACCCAGCAAAGGCTATATCAGCTGGGTTTCGCCGCTGGCCAAAGCCATGCTGGGTAAGGGTCTTGGCGATACGGTAAAAGTCATTACACCTAAAGCAGAAGAGGTTTTTGAAGTAGTGGATATTCGCTACAGCGCTGCTGAAACCGAAACTTGAACTAAAAGCATTATTTCGCTATCCTAATTTTATGTTGAAACGCTGCTCACATTTTTTTGCCTGTCTGCTATTGGTGCTTATGCCGATGCAAGCGCTGGCGACTGCCAATATGCTGGTTTGCAATAGCATGATGCAATCGGCCTCCTATACTGCTGAGCAAGCAAAACAATCGGTTGCCGAGATGCCATGTCATCAGCACCAATCAGCCAAGCAGGTAGATGAATCAAACTCCAAATCAACATGCAAATCTGTGTGTGCTAATTTATGTGCATTAGCGGCGATGCCAGTAAAGATTCAATCCAATTTTGCGTTAAACTTTACCCATGTATTTGATTTTAATCATCAAATATACGCTTCTATTCCCCAGCAAAACCTGCAACGCCCACCCATCACTTTTATCTAGTAGCCCCAGTACGTCCAAAATTCAGGCTAGGCCAACATTTTGGACGTATCCAGTTGGTTTGATGGCTGATGATTCAGTCATCCAGATAAAGGAAAAAAATCATGTTTTACCGCCGTTTTAAACTGGCATTGCCAATATTGGCAATGTTAATCAGCCAGACCGCCAGCGCTGGTCCCATGGGCTTTGATGAGTCATTTATGGCCATGGGCGATTTTAATAATAACTGGCGCGAATCGTTTATCAATTATGCCGTCAGCCCACGCGATGCCTTTGGTGTCAGTGCGACTTATATGCGCGCTGACGATAAAAGCAAATCGCGCACTCTAGAAGAGGTGACCTATACGCGCCTGCTTAAACGTTGGAACGCCCCGCATGCGCAGGCTAATTTGTGGTTTCAGGGTGGAATTGGGGCATTGCAAGCGGAGGATAAGCGCTTAGGTGAGAACAATGATTTTGACAAAATCATGGTAACGCCAGGCGTACAGTTTGATTATGAAACAACACGCGTTTATTTCCAGGCCGCGCATCGGCTCTATCGCGCAAGTGATATCAATCACGATTACACCTCTGTACGTGCGGGATTTTCATTTTATGAAAGTGACTACGATAAAACCCAGCCCTGGCTGATTTTGGAGGCACGCAACATGAACGGACTCTCAGAAAAAATCGAAGTCACGCCTATGCTGCGCCTAATCAATAAAAGCTTTTTTGTAGAGGCAGGCGTCAATAACTCAGGCGAACCACGCTTTAACTTTATGTATATATTTTAAGGACTAAACCATGAAAAAATTATTATTAAGCACTTTTGTATTATCAGTATTATTCAGCAATATGGCATTGGCCACACAAACCATCAAAGCCAACGTAAACGGCATGGTGTGCGCATTTTGCGCGCAGGGTATTGAGAAGAAAATGCGTGCGCTTTCACAAACACAGGATGTTTACGTGAACCTGAAGCAGCGCGTGGTGGCCGTTGAATTAAAAGAGGGTCAAACTTTAAGCAATGATAAGGTGAAAGCCATCATCAAAGATGCAGGCTATGACGTCACTTCTATTGAAATTTCCCAGCATCCTGCAGCGCATATCAAAGCTGAGTTAGAGGCGAAAAAATGAGTGCAAAACAGCAAACTGATATAGATTTAAGTTTGGTAAAAACTGCAGACTATGATTTAAGCGCGGTGGAAACCGCGCGAAAAGCCAATATTCTGTCCCTGTTTACCAGTGGATCAACCTTGGTTTGTTGCGCTTTACCAGCGACTTTGGTGGCGATTGGCTCAGCCGCAACGCTGACCAGCTTAGTGTCCAATTTTCCCCAATTAATCTGGATTAGCGAGCATAAACCACTGGTGTTTGGCCTGGCCGGCGCCATGCTGTCCATTGCTGGTTATCTGCAGTGGCAGGCGCGCAGTGCAGCTTGCCCGGTTGATCCAAAATTGGCTGCAGTTTGCACAATAGCGCGCAAAAATGCCTTGCGAATCTATTGGCTTTCTGTGGGTATTTTCATAATTGGTGCGTTCTTTGCGTTTGTTGCTCCCTATCTAGTTTGATGCATAATGCACTGAATTAGTGATGTTAAATGCACGGCTTAATCAATAATCAATATAATTGTTTGCGATTAAGCCGTTTTTATTTAAAGCCATAACGAGGCAGCCCATGTTCTATATTGTCACAAAATATTTAATCACTGCCGCCGTAGTGGTGCTGGTATCAGAGTTCGCAAAAACAAATGATAAGCTGGGTGGCTTAATTGCCGCACTGCCATTAGTTACGGTGCTTGCATTGATCTGGTTGAATATTGAGCAGCAACCGGTAACTAAAATCGCCAACCATGCCTATTATACTTTTTGGTATGTGCTGCCAACGCTACCCATGTTTTTGCTGTTCCCATACTTGCTGCCGAAACTAGGATTTTGGCCCACTCTGCTTAGCTGTATTGCGGTTACCTTGATAACTTTTTATCTGTATGCACTTGTATTAAAAAATTTCGGTATTGATTTATTGTGAAAAAAAACTGGGATATATTCTGCCGTATCGTCGATAACTTTGGCGATATCGGCGTTTGCTGGCGTCTTGCAAAGCAGCTAAATGCCGAATATGGCTTAGCGGTCACGCTATGGATAGATGATTTAAACGTGGCGCAAAAAATAATCCCACAACTAGATGCCAGTTTGGATCAGCAAATGGTGGATAAAATCAAATTGCTAAAATGGCAGGATAAGGCGGATTTCACAATAGCAGCGGATGTAGTCATCGAAGCCTTTGCCTGCGAACTGCCGGCTTTGTATATAAGCGCGATGGCAGAAAAAAAATCCAAATGGATCAACCTGGAGTATTTGTCGGCGGAATCTTGGGTAGCAGATTTCCATGCAAAACCATCACCACAGGCAAATGGCCTGATACGATACTTTTACTTTCCTGGGTTTACCGATAAAACGGGCGGCTTGATTCGCGAATCAGGTATTAAACAATTAAAACCCACTGATGATGCAGCTTTACTTGAAAATGACCAATGTTGTTTAAAAGTCTCACTTTTTTGCTACCCCAATGCACCCATTCAAGATTTACTGGCCGCTCTACAAGGCAATAAAAATAAGGTTGTTGTGTATGTGCCTGACAGCAGCATCTTGTCAAAAGTGGCTGATTATTTTGGCAGGAAAACTATTGATGCTGGTGAGAAAATCACTAAAAATAACCTTACGGTTCAAGTGTTGCCATTTTTAAGCCAGGCCGATTACGATCAGCTCTTAAGCGCATGTGATCTTAATTTTGTGCGCGGTGAAGACAGCTGGGTGAGGGCGATCTGGGCTGCTAAGCCGTTTATTTGGCAGCCTTATTTTCAAGAAGAAAATACGCATCTTAAAAAATTAGAAGCGTTTCTGGCAAGCTATTATGCCAATCTTGACGCAAAAGAGGCGGTTTGCCAGTTGCATGCTGCGTGGGCAGGGCAGCATCCTTTAGTACCTGTGTGGCAGGATTATTTAGATCAATTAGGCTTGATTGCCGACTATACTTTGCAGCAATCGCAGCAGTTGGCAATGCAGGAAGACTTGGCTGGCAAGCTGGTGCGTTTTTGCCACCAAATTGAGTAAACAGCTAAACTATCGAAACTGGTTAAAAAAGAATAGTTTAGGTATAATGCGCGGCTTGATATTCCAACCCAATGCTTGATATCCCAACCAATTAATAGTAAGGCAACCAATGAAAACAGCTCAAGAACTCCGCGCCGGTAACGTGATTATGGCCGATGGCGTACCATTAGTGGTGGTAAAAGCCGAATACAATAAATCTGGCCGCAGCACAGCCGTTGTTAAAATGAAGTTTAAAAATTTGCTAACCGATGCGCCAAGCGAGACTATTTACGGCGCCGGCGACAAATTTGACGTGATTGTGCTTGAGAAAAAAGAAGCGACTTATTCTTATTTTGCAGACCCGACCTATGTATTTATGGATGCAGAATATAACCAATACGATGTAGATGCAGAATTCATGGAAGATGCGCTACCGTTTTTAGAAGATTCAATGCCAGTGGACATTCGCTTTTACGAAGGCAAAGCTATCTCTGTAGAGTTGCCGACAACAGTGGTGCGTGAAGTAACTTACACAGAGCCAGCAGTAAAAGGCGACACATCAGGCAAAGTAATGAAACCAGCTAAACTGGCAACAGGTTTTGAAATTCCGGTGCCATTGTTCGTTGCACAAGGTGACAAGATTGAGATTGATACGCGTACAGGTGAGTACCGTAACCGCGTACTTAAGTAATGAAACAATTTTTCGCCTAGTCTAACTAGCGAAAAAAAGTTTAAGAGTTTTTAGTCATTAATAAAAAGGCCGCATATGCGGCCTTTTTATTTGGTTAACTTATCAAGAGGCTGTTCCGCCAACCGTTAAGCCATCAATCTTGAGTGTTGGCTGGCCAACGCCGACTGGCACGCTTTGGCCTTCTTTGCCGCAGGTGCCTACGCCAGAGTCCAATGACATATCGTTGCCTATCATCGAAACGCGGGTCAGCACATCCGGGCCGTTGCCAATCAGGGTTGCACCTTTGACCGGGTAAGTGATCTTGCCGTCTTCAATCATATAGGCTTCTGATGCGCTAAACACAAATTTGCCGCTGGTGATATCGACTTGTCCACCACCAAAATTGGCGGCGTATAAACCTTTTTTAACCGATTTGATGATTTCTGCAGGGTCTTTGTCACCATTATGCATATAGGTATTGGTCATGCGCGGCATGGGGATATGCGCATAGCTTTCGCGGCGCGCGTTGCCTGTCAGCGGCATATTCATTAAACGGGCATTCAAGCTATCTTGAATATAGCCGCGCAAGATACCGTCTTCAATCAATACGGTTTTATTGGTCTGGTTGCCTTCATCGTCCATGGTCAATGAGCCGCGCCTGTCGGTTAATGTGCCATCGTCTACAATGGTGATGCCTTTGGCGGCCACTTGTTTGCCCATCATATTGGCAAATGCGCTACTGCCTTTGCGGTTGAAGTCGCCCTCCAAGCCATGGCCAATCGCTTCATGCAGCAAGATACCAGGCCAGCCTGCGCCTAACACGACTGTCATGCTGCCAGCAGGGGCGGGGCGCGCGTCCAGGTTCACCAAGGCTTGGTGCACGGCTTTCTGGGCGTAGTCTTGCAATACTTCATCTGTAAAATAGCTGTAGTCAAAACGCCCGCCGCCGCCGCTGGAGCCTTGTTCACGACGGCCATTTTGCTCAGCATGCACTTGCACGGAAATACGTACTAAAGGGCGTACATCAGCCGCCATGACGCCGTCACTCCTGGCAACCATGATGACTTCGTATTCGCCGGCAATGCTTGCCATCACTTGCGTCACGCGCGGATCGGCTTTTTTGGCAAATTGCTCTAAACGTTCCAGTAGCTTTACTTTTGCATCCGCAGATAAACTGGCGATTGGGTCTTGCGGTAAATACAGCTGGTTATTCTGTTTTGTAATGATACTTTTGCCAGTTTGTTCCAAGCCAAGTGCAGCAATCGATTTGGTTGCATTGGCGGCTTGCTGCAAAGCGGGCAGGTTAATATCATCCGAATAGGCAAAAGCGGTCTTCTCACCGCTTACGGCACGCACACCCACACCCTGGTCGATACTGAAATTACCTGATTTAACCTGGCCTTCTTCTAAGCCCCAGGATTCGCTGCGGCTGTATTGAAAGTACAAATCCGCATAATCCACCTGATGCGACATGATATTACCCAGCACGCCTTGTATGGCGCTGGTATCTAGCCCAGTTGGCTTAAGCAGCACATCTTGTGCCGTATCAAAATGGCTGGCTTTGGTTAAATTTGGCTGTTCTATTTTCATAATCTTAATATGGTGACATTCGTTGAATTTACTATACCCGCACAGCGGTAAAAAGCACTAAGTATATTCTTGATTCCCCAGTACCTAATTAAACCGTTCTTATTTAAATCGTATTTAATTATCCAGCACTCAGATTGCTTTAATCGTCTTGTGCTTCAATGCAGGCAAGCTGTTACGCAGGCTGGTCTGGTAATCGCGATTCACATTGGCGATTACCACACCTGAGCCGCGCGGCAATCGATCTAAAATCACACCCCATGGGTCAACGATCATGCTGTTGCCATGCGTTTCGCGGCCGGATAAATGGTAGCCGCCTTGCGCAGGGGCAATGACATAGCATAAGTTTTCAATGGCGCGGGCGCGGATCAGGCTTTCCCAGTGCGCCTTGCCGGTGGTTTCGGTAAAGGCGGAGGGCACGACAATCATATCCACTTCGCCCATGGCGCGATACAACTCGGGGAAACGCAGATCGTAACAAATGGATAAGCCGATTTTGCCGTAAGGCGTATCAACCACCACCACTTCATTTCCAGACTCTATCGTATTCTCTTCATGATAATGCTCAGTGCCTAAATCCAGGCCAAACAGATGGATCTTATCGTAGCGCGCGACTTCTACGCCTTTATCGTTATACACCAAACAGCTATTGCGCACTTTGTTGGGGAAATTGCTGACCAGGGGCACTGTGCCGCCAATCAGCCAGATTTTGTAGTCTTTGGCCATTTTGGACATAAAGCGCTGTATGGGGCCATCGCCTTCTTTTTCGCGCACGCTTACCTTGTCACCTTCCTTAACGCCCATAATGCAAAAATATTCCGGTAAAACCACTATCTTGGCGCCTTGCTTGGCGGCAATCGCAATCAAGCGTTCCGCCTCAATCAAGTTTGAAGATACCTGCGGGCTAGATGCCATTTGAATGCCAGCCACTTTGACGCTATTGACTGTGTTTTTAGATTGGGCAGAAGTTTTTTTTGCTAAATTGGCCATATGTTTTGCTATTTCGTGATTATCAAAGGGGTGACTGGTTAGTCGGTTTTTTCGCTTCATCGCTTTCAGATTTTATCTCTACGGGATTATCCCAAGTACCGGAAATAATATAATCAGTCGCAGCAATTTTGTTAAAAGGGTCTTTCAGTATCTTTTGCGCCACAAAAGCGGCCGCACCAACGATAGGGCCGCCCACAAGTGCCGCAAGCGATAAGCTATCGCTGACATGCGGTGTGACTTTTATTTTTAAGAGTTGAGTTTCAGTTTTTAAATTAGTTTCGCCTTTAATCTTGGCCTCTGCCGCAGGGCCGGTCATAAAAAAATCGTCACTGCGTACAACGCCGCTATTGATTTTGGCGGTGGCGCTGATTTTATCAAACGCAAATCCGTCGCTGAATAAATCCCTAAAATCCAAGCTCAGGCGACGCGGTAAGCTTTGCAGGGTCAACAGGCCAAATAAACGACCCACACCTGGCTGCACCTTAAGTACCTGGCCACTTTTGGCTTCAAACGATAAATTGCCGTCCAGGCGTGTGATATCAAACTCATGTGGGCTGCCATCCCAGCTTAATATTCCTTCTAGCTGCGCTTCGCCACCTTTAACCGTATCAGGCTGGCCAAACCGCACCAGCGTCTTGCCAATATTGTTGGAATTCAGTGATACAACAAGATTGGTATTGGGGTTGCGCGTCCAGTTATGCCAATTACCCTGCACCGCTAATGTGCTATCAGGGTTGTTGATAGTGAGCTGCTGTATCACCCAATCTTCGCCGTTTTCAAATGCATTCAGGTTGAGCGCCCCTAATTTTTTGCCGCCTATTTCAAAACTATCGGCTACCACATCCAAGGCAGGGTAGGCTTGTGCCAGCTTCCTGATTTCTTTTTTGGCTGAGGGTTTAGCTGCGCTGTCGGCACTTTTTGGAATGCTTAAGCGCTTGAGCCTGGCGATTATTTTGCCGTTTTCTGCACCTTGCCACTCAACATCACCCAGCATTTCCTTGGCATCGACCGCCATTTTCAAGCCTGTTGCATTGGGTTGTGCAATGATCTTCAAGGAGTTTAAGCTGCGCTCGCCAATATTCAGTTTACGAATGGCAATATCGGCTTTGCTGACCAGGCTTAAATTGCCTGGATTGCGGCCTTGGTTAGTGCTTGGATTGCTGGCGGGTTGTGCCAATAAAGCTAACCAGTCATCAACGTCAATTTCATCCAGCTTGCCGTATACGCTTAAACCAGGCTGCGAAGCCTCAATAGCTGGCGTGTTGATGCCAACGGAGCCACGCTCAAAGCTTAAGGCACCGGCCTGGTTGGTGCGCTGGATTTTTGCCGAGAGCACATTGCCATAATTAACATGGATATGATCGCTATCAGGGTTGAGCTGTTTTTTCTCAATATTCAAGTTGAGCTCTTGCTGCGCCAGTTTGTTAAACGGCGGCGGCAGCTGCACCGCCAAACCGACCAAGTTTGAACGCAAGCTTATATCTATCAAAGGCTTTTTAATGCTGATTTCACTCACCCAATTGGCGCTGCCAGCAATATGCGCTGTCAAGGCATTGGCCGCAATTTTCTGGATACCAGTATGGCTGATTTTGCCATTAGCCTTGATTTGGATGGTTTTATCGGCAGCGGTAGCCAGGTTAAACTGTGCCGGGCCACCAAACAGCTCGGCGGTCAGGTTGTTGGCCGCAATGCCATTTTCACTGAATGTTAAGCTGCCATTTATCTTGTTCAATTCTGGCAGGCCAATATCGGCATTGGCGAAAATAGTGCCGTTGGTGACTTTGTAGATCCCTTTGTATTTAGTCTCATCCGAGTTTTGTAGCGGAATTTTCAAATCCAGCAACAGTTTGCCACGGCCTGCTGTTTTGAGATCATCGGTAAAGCCCATGGTCACTTGTTTAACAGGGCTTTCATTCACAAATTTAATGCCGTCAGCAACCAGGCCTTCTGCCTCACTGGCAATATGCAAGATCGGCCAATCGGCATCCAACTGTGCGATTTCGGCGCGGCTTTTAAGGATTTTCTTGCCTGAAATACGCCCGTCTTTGGCATTTAACAACATGCGTTTGCCTTCAAACAGCATATCCAAATCCAGGTTATCGATAACCGGCCAACCGGTACCATATTCCAGAATCGCATCGCTGATATTGGCGGTGACTTTAAAAATACCAAGTTTAGTATCGGGTTGCTGCTGCTTGTTCACAAAGGGGAAATCGGCCAAGTGGCCTTTTACAGTCAGCACAATATCATCGGCACGGCCTTGCAGAATGGAAGTATCTAGCCAATGTATGGTGTCCTCACCCAAAATAGTCGGGTAATAAAAAGGCGCAAATTTGGCATTGGCCTTGCCAAACTTACCGGATAAATCCAGGTAGCCACCTTTAACGCCATTCTTATCGTATTTGGCCTTTAGCGTGCCTGTAAGATGCGGGCTGCTAATAAAAAGCGATTCAGTCGAGATTTTTACAGTATCATTTTTAATCGTCCACTTAATGTCACCCGTTAAGCGGTTTGCAGGCACCGGCCAGCGCAATATGTCTTTAAAATGCAGGCTGGCATTTTGGCTGTCCAGCTTGACGCTGCCGCCGGTCTCATCTGCATTGATGCTGCCAGATAAGCCATTGAAACCGGGTACCTTTTCAAAAGCCTGCAGGTCCAGCTGATTGAAGCGGGAGCTTATTTTATAAGTTTTAACCTTGCTGCTAGTGCCTTCCCAGTGCAAATTTAGCGCTTGTAAAACCCCCGCAGGCGCAAAACCGTTCAGCTGCAAAAGCAAATCCTTTGGCAATTCAAAATGCGCAGTCATTGGCTTTAATGATGCCAGGTTAAACTGGTTCAGCTTGATGTCGGCCTTAATCCAGGGCTGCTTATTTTTGATGCTATGCGCATAATAACCATTGCCGTTACGAATATCCAAACCGCTATTAGTCAACAGCGTCATATTTTTTGCGCTAAACGTTTGTGTATTATTTTTGTTTTGCCACTGCACTTCACCGGCAAAAGTTTGCGCAATCAGGGGTGCCGCCTGGGATTTGGTGATAAGCGCCAAGTTATTGATTCTTGCCTGCGTTCGGATACTATCGATTTGGCTATTGGCAAAAGAGAGCCAAATTTTTGCGTTGCCAGTGCCGCTTTGCATATTGATCGGATAATCAATCCAGGGCTTGTAAACGGTTAAATCGGTTTGTTTTAAATCGGCAAAAAAGTCGCCATGCCAAGTATGTATTTTCGCAACGTCACGCCCTACAAACTGCCCGTTCGCCGTGATTTTTTGTTGCGTACCAATGGAAGGCAGGGCCGACAACGTCAGCTCATGTTGGCCTAGCAAGCGATGCAATACAGGGCTATGCAGCGTTAAATTAAATTCATTTAGTGATAAAGCGGGCGCCTGGCGTAAATCATCCTGCCAGATAATCTGTGCATTTTTAACGTTTACTTCGCGTTGATGCAGCAACCAATTCATAAACTCAGGCTTAGACTCGCCAGCTAAAGCAATACCCGCCAAATAAATGCTGCCATCGGCTTTACGGCGAATAGTCAGCGCCGGCTGATGCACGATTAATTGTGAAAGCCTGGGTTGCAGCCTGGGTATGCTCCACCAGGACAAACTGGCTTCTACACTGTTTAGGTGTAAAGCCACGCGGTTTTCTGCATCATATACATCAACATTTTGTAAATTAACATGCGGCGATATACCATCCCAGCCGGTAACAATGTCGCCAATGGTGATTTTTTGCGTCATGGTTTGTGAGGCATAGCGCGCAATATCATCCTTGTATTGATCAATATGCGGGAAAATGGCAAAACGTAGCGTGAGTGCCGCGATGACCATGATGACGAGCAGCAAAAAAAGACCATACAATGCCCAGCGGGCTATTTTTTTAAGTGTGATCATTAATTTGTGCGATGAACCTTGAATGAGGCGATATAAATAAGCAAAAAGCAATTTTAAGTGATTATTTTACTTGAAAAAAACGCCATAACTTGTAAACAAAACGTAAACAAGCCTTAACCTCTCGTTTTTGCCCACAATCACTTTTAAGCATTGGCTCAGATTGCTTTAGAATAACGCCTTTTGGCTAATATGGCTGACGCAATTTTCGGGTGTGATAAGATTGATTCAATTTAGAAATTTAAGCCTTTTCCGTGGTGTAAAAGTATTGCTTGAAGCGGCTGCTTTTCAACTGCATCCTGGCCACAAAGTAGGATTGATCGGCGCCAATGGCGCAGGTAAATCATCGCTATTCGCTTTGCTGCGCGGTGAACTGCAACAAGAAGTCGGCGATTTGGAGATACCGCCAAATTGGGTGATTGCGCATGTGGCGCAAGAAACACCCAGCCTGAATCTGCCAGCCTTGCAATTCACGCTGGAAGGCGATGCGGAATTAACCGAAATCGAAGCGGCTTTAATTCAAGCAGAAACCCAGCACCAAGGCGAAAAAATCGCCGAACTGCACCAGCGTTTAAGTGATATCGAAGGCTATTCCGCCAAAGCGCGTGCTTCCAGCTTGCTGGATGGTTTAGGTTTTACGCAGCCGGACTTGAGCCGCCCAGTCAGTGATTTTTCCGGCGGCTGGCGTGTACGGCTAAATTTGGCTAGGGCATTAATGTGCCGTAGTGATTTGCTGTTGCTGGATGAGCCCACCAACCATCTGGACCTGGATGCGGTGATTTGGCTAGAGACCTGGCTGCGCGATTATCGCGGTACGCTGTTACTGATTTCGCATGACAGGGATTTCCTGGATAACGTGATTGATACCGTGCTGCATATCGAGCAGCAACGCATTACGCTATACCGCGGTGGCTACAGTGATTTTGAGCGGCAGCGCGCAGAAAAGCTGGCCTTGCAACAAGCCATGTTTGAAAAGCAGCAACGTAAAGTCGCGCATTTGCATAGTTATATCGACCGCTT
>JAZKEN010000014.1:18559-21989 GCA_040387035.1 Pseudomonadota bacterium
TGTTTGAAAAGCAGCAACGTAAAGTCGCGCATTTGCATAGTTATATCGACCGCTTCAGGGTGCAGGCCACTAAGGCGCGCCAGGCACAAAGCCGCATCAAAGCGCTTGAGCGCATGGAAATGATTTCAGCCGCACATGTGGATTCGCAATTCAGTTTTGAGTTTCGCGCACCGATTGCTGCACCGGATCCGCTATTAGTGCTGGACGATGTGGATGCAGGCTATGCGGATAAGACCATCCTGAAAAAAGTGGTGATGGCGATTCGGCCGGGTGAGCGTATTGGCCTGTTGGGTAAAAATGGTGCCGGTAAATCCACCTTGATTAAGCTACTGGCAGCAGAGTTAAAACCATTAGCGGGTAAGCGGGTAGAGGGCAAAGAGCTCAATATCGGCTATTTCGCCCAGCATCAGTTAGAGCAATTGCGCCCGCATGAATCGCCTTTGCAGCATATGCTGCGACTAGACCCAGCTACCCGCGAACAAGAGCACCTGAATTATCTGGGTGGTTTTGACTTTAAAGGCGATATGGCGCGTGCTAGTTGCGAAAATTTTTCAGGTGGCGAAAAATCCCGCCTGGCCCTGGCTTTATTGATCTGGACGCGTCCTAATCTGCTGCTTCTGGATGAGCCGACCAACCACCTGGATTTGGAAATGCGCCATGCCTTAACGCTGGCATTGCAAGATTACCAAGGCGGCGTGATCCTGGTTTCGCATGACAGGGCTTTATTGCGCGCCACTTGTGATAATTTTGTGTTGGTTGCCAATGCCGAAGCCAAGCCTTTTGATGGCGACCTGGATGACTATAAAGACTGGTTAGCCAGTACTAAAGTGCAGGAAAAACCTGTATTGAATGCCGAAACAGTCGTTAAAAAGAATGACTACGCCCAAAGCAAGGCAGAGCGCCAGGCACGCATAGGCGCGCGCAGGCCTTTGTTAAAAGAAACCGAGCAACTTGAGAAAAGCCTGGAAAAATTAAACGCCGAAAAAAGCACATTGGACACGCGTGCCAGTGAGGCCAGCTTATACGATGCTGACAGCAAAACCGAGCTACAGCAATTGCTAAAACGCCAGGCAGAATTAAGTGGCGCCATTGATACGGCTGAGATGCGCTGGCTGGAACTGCATGAGCAATTAGAAGCATTGCCCGAAGTTTAATTGATTATTTTAAAGTGGAAATAAAATGGATTATTCAACACGCTTAACCCTGCTACATACCTTGTGCTTAGCTGAAACATTCAACGACGGTGCAAAGCCCCATATCAGCTTAGATGACTACAGCGCGGTTGATTCAGCACACTACCTGGCCAGTTTCGTCACGTTCAGGGCGATTCAGGAAGCTGGCCGCCAGCCTGCTGATGAGCGCCAAACCAATTTCGATATGCTCAGTGTGTATCAAGCCTACGCTTTGCTGGTGTTCGCATTTTTGACCTTGCCGCTTGCGCGGGAACTGGCGCATGAAGCGGATGGCTCAAGCAGCGGCGCGCCTGATCTGGTCGCCGCACAAGTGGTGATTGGCAAGACTTTGTTTGCTGGTATTGCCGATGCAGAGCTGATTGAAATCATTGAGTCAGGTTTTCATAAATTCAAACTCATCGGTGATGCAGAAGCCGAGCATTGGGCCGAATTTAGGGAGAACCTGGATAAAATCACGGTGAGCTTCGTGGTGGCTGGCACAGATGATGACAGCCCACATTCTGCCGATGAGGTGTTGCCATTGTTTGGCCAACTATTAAGCCAGTTATGTGAAGCGTTTGAGCGTGATTAAGGTTAAACAAAATGCCTATGCATAAAAAAAGCCTGCATATGCAGGCTTTTTTATAAACGATTAAAGCGGGAATTGATTAGCTATTCGTGGCTTTAACCTCTGGTGCTGTCCTGTTTTTAAAACGGACATTGTCATGCTTGCCGCGTCCACGATAATCTGAAGATTTCAATTCACGCGCCTTTTGACGCTGTTCAGGCGTTAGTAAAGCATTAATTTTGGCCTCAGTTTTAATGCGGCTCAAGGTTTTTTCTTTTTCCAGTTTGCCCAGTTGATCCGCTAATTGCTGTGCTTTCGCTTCATCAAACTTATCTGCCTGTGCCAGCGTGCGTAAAGCTTCCATTGTTTCGCGCTGTTGCTTGTGTTGTGCATATTTGGCGGGTGCTTGCTCGTGCACAATCGCAAATATCTTGTCTTGCTGGTCTTGCGTTAAATTTAGCGCTTTAAAATGGTGAGGTGTGCCGGACTGACCAAAATGACCGCCGTGCTTATAGCCATGACCACGTTTGCTGTCATGTTTATGGCAATCATTACCTGAATCGGCATGGCTTAAAGCCGAGAACGGTAAGGCGATCGCTAAAGTTGATATCGCCAATAATTGTTTGATTGATAAATGTTTCATTTCATTATCCTTTACTCGTTAACATTCAAAATGACTGTTATTAAAATCCTATTTTTGCTGCCTTTTAGGATGTTGCCATTGTGCAGGCGCTAGTTGTAAAACGCCGTTAAGACAGTGTAAATCTGCGTAAATGTGCGTGATTAAACTTGTTGATGCATGAGTGACTGGTTATGATGCATTAACATTTTTAATCATGAAGTTAAACCAAGAATGATGGGTAAACAAGAATCATGGATAAAATCTTACTGATAGATGACGACGTCGAGTTGGTGGAAATGCTCAAGGAATATATCGATCTTGAAGGCTTTTCTGTCAATACCGCACATGATGGCGAAGCGGGGCTAAAGGCCTTGCAAGCCGATAGCTATGATTTGGTGGTGCTGGATGTGATGATGCCTAAGTTGAATGGCATCGATACTTTGCGGCGCATCAGGCAAACCAGCAATATGGCGGTGATTATGCTCACAGCCAAAGGCGACGATGCAGACCGTATCGTGGGTTTAGAGCTGGGCGCAGACGACTATGTGCCAAAACCCTGTACCCCGCGTGAGCTGGTTGCCCGTATCCGGGCGATATTGCGGCGCGCTAAGCCACAGGACAACTACGCTAAGACCATCACATTAAATGAACTGACCTTAATGCCGGAGCAGCGGCGTGTGGAATGGTCTGGTGTGCCTCTGGTGCTGACCAGCACCGAGTTTAACCTGCTGGAAGTATTGGTAGAGCGGGCCGGCAATGTTGTGAGTAAACAGATGTTATCTGAATTGGCGCTAGGCAGGCCAATGGCTAAATTCGATCGTAATATCGATGTGCATATGAGTAGCGTGCGTCAAAAATTAAGCGCAGCAGCGGGCGGCAAACAGTTGATACAAACCGTGTATAGGCTTGGTTACCAGTATCTAAAATAGATAAAAAATAAACGACCTAAGATAAACGACCTAAGATAAAAACCTAAGATAAAAACCTAAGATAAAAACCTAAGATAAAAGACAATGGGCAGACTTTACTGGAAATTTTTTCTATTTTTCTTTTTTGCACAACTCACCG
>JAZKEN010000014.1:22089-24662 GCA_040387035.1 Pseudomonadota bacterium
ATGGGCAGACTTTACTGGAAATTTTTTCTATTTTTCTTTTTTGCACAACTCACCGCTGTGCTGGTTGTTAGCCTGGCTATCGGTATGGTCAATGACAAGCGTGAAAGGGAAAGGCGCATCATTGATAGCGCGCCTTCTGCCAGGACCATGGTGTTGGCAGCGGCCAGTACACTTAAAATCAGCGGTATCGTGTCGTTAAAATCATTGCTGGATATCTGGCAAAGCGAGCCTATGCCGCAGCTGTACGCTGTGAACGAAGCAGGGCTTGAATTGTTAAACCGCCAATTGCCCAAAGGTGTCAATACCGCCTCATTAGCCGCGCTAACAAACGATAGCGATAGCCGTGCCATTCAGAAGATTCAGGCAGATGACGGCCATGTTTACTGGCTGTTCGTAGAGCCGCGCAATAGGCGGCCGCCGCCAAGCTATTTTAACGGCGTCAGGCCACAGCAGAAATTCAGGTATTTATTTCCGATGATGCCGCTGATTGTCGGCATTTTTGTCAGCTTGCTGTTTGCAGCCATGCTGGCCTGGTATTTTTCCAAGCCAATCAAGCAGTTAAGGTTTGCATTTGAAAGTGCTGCCGGTGGCAATTTAGATGCGCGTGTCGGTACATTGATGCAGGGCAGGCGTGATGAATTGGCCGATTTGGGTACGGCATTTGATGTGATGGTAAGTCGAGTAAGCCAGTTGATTCAAAGTCAAACCCACCTGATGCATCAAGTTTCGCATGAGTTGCGTTCGCCCTTGGCGCGTTTGCAGATAGCCATTGGCTTGATCAAGCAACAGACCGCGCAATCGGATACGGTGCATCCTGTCAGTGAAAAAATCGCTACCTCACTCAACCGCATTGAAACGGAATCGGTACGCATGGATCACTTGGTGGGCGAGTTGCTGACATTGTCCCGTTTGGAATCCGGTATGACGGCCTTGCAAAAAGAGCCGATCGATTTAAACGAGCTGTTACAGGAATTGGTAGAAGATGCTAATTTTGAGGGCGCTACAAATCACGTCCATGTACAGTGTGCGGCCAACGCTGCCATACAGATACAAGCCCAGCCTGATTTGTTACAGCGTGCGATTGATAATGTGGTGCGTAATGCTGTCAAGTACAGCCCTGCAAATGCAACTGTTGATGTGAGCGCAAGCATTGACCAAGCCGCCAAGCAGGTTGTTATCCGTGTTATGGATAAAGGGCCTGGCGTAAAAACGTCGGATTTAGAAGCCATATTCAAACCTTTTTACCGCGCAAATGCCGATACGGAAACCGGTGTAAAAGGCTATGGCCTGGGTCTGGCGATCACCAAACAAATCATAGAAGCACATGCGGGTGAAATTTCGGCCAGTAGCACGGTTAATGCAGGCTTGGTGATTACCATCAAATTGCCGGTGATTTAGTTAAACTGTGATAGATTAGTGTTTCATTAAATCTAAATAGTGGTTGTGCGCGTATAAATAGTTAGTAACTATTTCAATCGTCAAAATACTCAAATTGCTAACAACCATTCAAAAAAAGCTTTTACCTGCTAAAGCATTACTCGGCCTTGCCTTTTTTATAAGCGCTAGCGCTTGCAGCCCAATCAAAATTCTTAACGCCATGGTGCCGCAAAGCACTTATGAGCTTGAGTCCGGTATTGATTATGGCAAGCTGCCCAGGCAAACGCTAGACATCTATTCACCAAATACAAAGTCAGAAAACCATGCGCACAAGCCGCGTAAGGTGGTGATATTTTATTACGGTGGTAGCTGGGATTCAGGCGAACGCGGCGATTATAAATTTGTAGGGGAGGCCTTAGCCTCTATGGGTTATATCGTTGTTATTCCAGATTACCGGGTGTATCCGGAGGTTTTATTCCCAGCCTTGATGGAAGACCCTGCATTGGCTGCGCGCTGGGTCAAGGATAATATTCATCGTTACCAGGGCGATGCCAATCAAATATTCCTGGCCGGGCATTCCGCCGGGGCGCATATTGCGGTGATGATGGCGGTCAATGCCGAATACTTGGCAAAACAATCACTCAAACCAGCAGATTTTGTGGGTGTTATCGGGCTTGCAGGCCCATATGATTTCCTGCCGTTAAAGTCAGACCGCTTAAAAACCATATTCGGATCGGCTGCCGAACAGCCGAAATCGCAACCCATCAATTTTGTGGATGGTAAAAGCCCGCCGATGTTATTAGCGGTTGGCTTAAAAGATGGCACGGTTTGGCCAAGAAACACCTACAACCTGGCGGAAAAAATCAGGAAAAACAAAGGCTCGGTGCAAGTGGTGGAATTTGCAAACTATGGACATATTGATATGGTCGCAAAGTTGGCAAGTCCGCTGCGCGGCAATGGCGAGTTATTAAAAGTGGTGACCGATTTTATACAAAATACGCCGCGGGTATCGGCTGCTAATTCAAGCCAGCCATAGCTTAAATTTGTGAATGCTTTTTCAAAAAATCCGCAAAGTAATTGATGGCGGTTTTTTCGGTGCAATATTCATGCGCAAACGCCAATCCTGCTGCACTTAACTGGGTGTTTTTAGCAGGGTCATCCCATAAAGCCTGGATTTTTTCGGACAGGTCATCCGC
>JAZKEN010000014.1:24762-26082 GCA_040387035.1 Pseudomonadota bacterium
GCCCAGTGCAGCATATCTATTTTTTCAATGGGAATATCAAAATAGTCGGCATATAGTTTGCGCTCTACAGTAGAGTAGCTCACAAATTTTGTAGGCTGTTGAAAAGCCCTGGTCATCAACCTGTGCTGTTTGCCATTGGGTAAGTTTGTTAAATTAAACGAGTAAACCAGGTGCGGTGTATCAGGGCAGGCAACCTTGGCTAGGTTACCCGCATACAAGGCTGGCCTTGGGCCATGAGAAACCAGTACGGCAGGCTTTTTCCTGGCTAAATTGACGGCTTTTGTAGCTGCGATAACGCGGGCAATAGATTCTTTTTTAGGCAAAAATGATGGCAGTGACACGGCTAGGCTTGAGTAATGATGCCATTCATCATCGGTGTGCTTGAATTCATCCCGCAACCAGTTCCAGCTAGTACTCAGGTCACTTAAGTTAATCACATTCATATTTAGCCTGTTTGTTTTGAATTAGCCAATTCTACGACTAGCTGATTTCCCTCGTCGCCAAAAACTGAATATCCGGGTAACGCTCTTGCGCCATCTGTAAGTTAACACGGTTTGGGGCTAAATACACATACTCTTCGTTACCATCCAAGCCCACATTAAAGCCGTATTTATCGGCGATTGCTTTCAGGTCAGCGTCAGAGCCACGTAGCCAGCGCGCGGTATAACAGTCATAACTTTCAAACACCACATCCACGCCGTATTCATGTTCTAGGCGATGTGCGACTACGTCAAACTGCAATAAACCTACCGCACCTAGAATGAGGTCGTTAGATAATAGTGGGCGGAATAATTGGGATGCACCTTCTTCGGCCAATTGTTGCAAGCCTTTCTGTAGCTGCTTCATTTTAAGCGGGTTCTTTAATCTTGCACGGCGGAAAAATTCTGGCGCAAATGAAGGAATGCCAGTGAATTTAAGCTCTTCGCCTTCACTGAATGTATCGCCCACTTTAATGGTGCCGTGATTGGGGATGCCGATAATATCGCCGGAATAGGCTTCATCCATGGTAGTGCGGTCGCGCGCCATAAAAGTGATCGCGTTATTCACCGCCATTAATTTACCGGTAGAAACCTGCTTGATTTTCATGCCGCGCTCAAAACGCCCGGAACACACGCGTAAAAATGCAATACGGTCGCGGTGTTTTGGATCCATATTGGCTTGAATCTTGAAGACAAAACCTGAAAATTTCGCTTCATCGGGTGGAATTGCCCGACTTGAAGTTTGGCGCGTAAGCGGGGCAGGGGATAAATCCACCACTGCATCTAATAGCGATTGCACACCAAAGTTGTTTACTGCAGAGCCGAAAAAAACAGGCGTTTG
>JAZKEN010000015.1:0-2183 GCA_040387035.1 Pseudomonadota bacterium
CTAGCGCAAAAAAGCGGCTGTTTAGCTTGTCATAGTATTGATAAAAAAGTACTAGGCCCAGCATATAAAGATATCGCTGCCAAATACAAAGGCGACAAAACAGCAGAAGCTAAATTAATTGCAAAAGTAAAAGCGGGTGGTAGCGGCGTTTGGGGCCCAATGCCAATGCCAGCAAACAGTCCACAAGTAAAAGACGAAGACATCAAAACAATCGTTCAGTGGGTATTGTCACTGTAATTAGCACGAGATATTAAAAAGCCAGCTGAAAAGCTGGCTTTTTTTATGGCTGAAACCGCTTAATGCTGATTCAATTTGCTGTGCCGGATTGAATAGATAAAGTAAAACACGATACCTACCAATATCCAGGTACCAAAACGTATCCAGGTCGATATCGGTAAAAAGAACATCAGCGCGCCGCAAGATAAAATGCCTAGTACCGGAATCAATGGATTCCAGGGATTTTTAAATGGGCGTGGCAAAGCAGGCTGGCGTATGCGCAATACAATCACACCCACGCATACCATGACAAATGCGGCGAGCGTGCCGATATTGACGGTCTCTGCCAGTTCACCCAGCGGGAAAAACCCCGCGACTAGTGACACCACAAAACCGCACATTAAAATAATACGTGTAGGCGTTTGTCTATCCGGATTCACTTTAGAAAAGATCGGCGAAATCAAACCGTCGCGACTCATGGCAAATAAAATACGCGTTAAACCGTATAGCAGCACAAGTAAAACAGTGATAAGGCCAGCTAAAACACCTGTTGCCACCAAAGTAGAAGCCCAGGTGTAACCCAGTTTGGTTAAGGCGTAAGCAACTGGTGAAGCCGTATTCAATTCCGTGTAGTGCACAACACCGGTCAAAACGGCAGAAACAATAATATAAATAATCGTACAAAAAGCCAGCGAGGCCAATAAGCCAATCGGTAAATCACGTTGTGGGTTTTTGGCCTCTTCTGCCGCAGTAGAAACGGCATCAAAACCAAAGTAGGCGAAAAACACCAGGGATGCACCAGCCAGTACGCCGATATTTTTGCCGTTATCCAGTGTTTCAAACCAGCCAAACGGCATAAATGGCTGCCAGTTATCGGTATTCAAATGGCCAATCGCCAAGGCAATAAAAATGGCAATGGTTGAAAGTTTAATGACCACGATAATATTGTTGAAGCGCGCGCTTTCTTTTACGCCAATAATCAGCAGAATGGTGAGTAACCAAATAATGGCAAACGCGGGAAGATTAATCATGCCGCCTAACATGGGTGCTTTGGTGAGACCGACGGGCAGGTAGATATTAAAGTTAGCCAGTGTGCCGACAAAATACCCTGCCCAGCCATTGGCCACCGCCGCTGCGCCTACGCCGTATTCCAGCAGTAAAATCCAGCCCATCACCCATGCAACAAACTCGCCAAAAGCCACATAGCTGTAACCATAAGCGCTGCCGGAGCCGCCCACGGAAGCGGCGAGTTCTGCATAAGCCAGTGCAGCAAAGCCGGATGCCACACCAGCCAGCACAAATGATAAAACTACCGCCGGGCCCGATTGGGTGGCAGCGGCCAGCCCGGTTAATACAAAAATGCCAGTACCAATCGCGCAACCAATACCTAGCAAAGCCAGATCAAAAGCACTTAAACATTTTTTTAAACCGCTATTGCTATAGGTTTCTACGGGTTTAGTGCGTAATAATTTGGCAAGCATAAATGTTCCTAGGCAAGGTTTGCAAGATGATGGTTAAACGAACAGGCTCAAGCCTAAACATATAAAGGCTTAGCGTCAATGACTGGCTTCAGTTTAGCTTTGTATAGGGCTAAATAGAAGGCTTTAGCCGGCAAATGCCTGGGTCAGTGCGCGAATCATATAGTGGTGATCCAGCACGCCTGCACTTTCGCGCAGGCTATGCATCGCCCACATCGGGCAGCCTACATCAACGGTAGCAACGCCAAGCTGAGCCGCGACAATAGGGCCAATGGTACTGCCACAGCCTAAATCGGTACGGTGCACGTATTGCTGATAAGGCACATCCGCTTGCTGGCAAATCTGCATAAAACGCGCCGCAGTGTCGGCATTGCTGGCATAGCGATGATTGCAATTGCTTTTAATCACCACGCCTTGGTTCACCAGCACATGGTGATGCGGGTCGTAACTGCCGGAAAAATTGGGGTGATAGGCATGCGCCATATCGGC
>JAZKEN010000016.1:0-2128 GCA_040387035.1 Pseudomonadota bacterium
GGGAAACTAAAGTGATCCAAAGGCTTACCAACAACCCACACATCCTGGCGTACCTGAAATGGGCGCGGCCTATGCGTTTTCTGTTTTAACCATTTGTAAATAATGGTGCCGGTTAAACCTGCGGCTAGCATATGTAGAACGGGACCAATACCCTCTGCTTGCTGTGTCACCACAATCGCCAGCATCAAGCCATACCAGAATACACCATCACCCAAACGGCTGACCAACCTAAACCAATCGCGTATCAAACGGTATTGATTGCTATGGCTCACTTTCACACACACGGCGCTATCTAGCGCATGCATACGACTCAGGTAAATTTGCAATTTATTTGTCATTATTATTCTCCTTACACTGGTTGATGCTGGCAGTTTGGCAGGAGAATATGAATGATTAGTGTCAGTTAAATGAAGTTTTTTTGACTTAAGCTATTGATAAATAATATTATTATTATTTATCAGGGTTTAGTTAATCGGTATTTTGGCCAATTCGCCACAGCACACCGCTGGGATCTGTGATAACAAAATCCCGCATACGCCATGGCTGTTGCTCTACCGCACCGATACGAACGCCATATCGATTGGCAATATCGGTGCTCTGCAGCTTATTCCACCACGCATCGACATCTTCCACCAACAAATGCATCATCAAGTTATCAGCAAATTCCTTTACATAAAAATCCTGTAACAAAAAGCTGACATGCTGATGGTGGAAATAGGCAACACCTCCGCCATCGGATGCCATCACAAAACCTATATCCTGATAAAAACGCTTGGATAAAGCAAAATCTTTTGCCGGTACAAACGCTTTTATTTCCACCGCATTCAGATTCATTAGTACTCCCGCTCTATTCGGCTGCTTTTTTAACGACGGCTGCAATATCTTCGGCCAGCTTTTGTACCAGCAAGCCATCCTGGCCTTCTACCATGACGCGGATTTTGGGTTCTGTACCTGAGGCGCGCAGCAAGACGCGGCCGGAACCATTTAATGTCGTTTCAGCAGTGCTGACCGCTGCCTGGATATCGGCATGCTTTAAATCCAGTTTTTCTTTGGTTGTTACATTGATCAACACTTGTGGATATAGGCGCAAACTGGCACCCATTTCCGTTAATGTTTTGCCACTGTCCGCCAGCGCATGCAACACTTGCAAGGCCGCGATGATCGCATCACCGCTGGTATGTTTATCTAAGGTTAAGATATGGCCGGAGTTTTCGCCGCCCAGTTTCCAGTTTTTCTGGTTTAAAAGCTCTAATACGTAGCGGTCACCCACATTGGCGCGCGCGAATGGGATCTGGTGTTTTTGCAGCGCATGTTCAAGGGCTAAATTGGTCATCAGCGTACCCGCCACCCCGCCCTTAAGCTTGCCCTTGGCATATAAACCCAGTGCGATGATATATAACAACTGGTCGCCATCCAGCAGATTGCCCAGGCTATCCACCATCATCACGCGGTCGCCGTCACCATCAAAAGCGATGCCTAAATCTGCCTGGTGCTCTACCACCGCTTTTTGCAAAGCTTGCGGATGCGTTGAACCGACTTGCTCATTGATATTCAAGCCATCCGGCTTATTGCCGATGGCGATGACTTCAGCTCCCAGCTCATGGAAAACGGGTGGTGCCACATGGTAAGTTGCCCCATGCGCACAATCCAGCACGATTTTCAGGCCACGCAAATCCAGGTGGTTTGGGAAGGTACTTTTGCAGAACTCCACATAGCGGCCAGCGGCGTCATCGATACGGCGCGCTTTACCCAACTTAGCGGATTCCATCACCTGCATGGGTTTATCGAGTTCGGCTTCAATCGCATGTTCTATTTCATCATCCAGTTTCGCCCCTAAACTGGAGAAAAACTTGATGCCATTATCATAATAGGGATTATGTGAGGCGGAAATAACGATGCCCGCCTGCGCACGCAGTGCACGCGTCAGATAAGCCACGGCCGGCGTGGGCATTGGCCCGGTCAGCAGTACGTCTACGCCGGCAGCCGATAAGCCTGCTTCCAACGCGGCTTCCAGCATATAACCGGAAATGCGCGTATCTTTACCGATTAATACGGCCGGGTGTGCACCTTTTGCCAAGTTACCCGCACGGCTTGCCAGTACGCGGCCCGCGGCATAGCCCAGGCGCAT
>JAZKEN010000017.1:0-12654 GCA_040387035.1 Pseudomonadota bacterium
ATCTGGCTGCCAAATTCGCGGGTGTGGATGGGGTGGCGCCAGATTTCGGATAACGCTGTTTTGCCAAAACTTTCTACCTTGTGCTGGCGCAACGCCTCTGCCACTTCGGCCTGGCAGCAAGGTACCAACACCATAAATTGGGCTTTCTTTTGCAGCCCGAATTGAATTGCATCATCGGTTGCCGTATTGCAGGCATGCAGCGCTGTCACGATATCCACCTGGCTGGGCAAGGCGTTTGAATGTATCGACTCTTCAACCGTCAGATGCTGAAACTGCATGCGGTCAAAGCCGCATTCGGTCGCCAGCAAGCTGGATTTCTCAACCAACTCTGCGCGAGTTTCAATGCCAATCACCTGCCCTGCCGCATGCTGCTTGAGTAGCAGGTCATACAAAATAAAACCCAAATACGATTTACCAGCCCCATGGTCAACCAGGGTTGGGTTAGGATTGGTGGCCAATAACGAATTTAAAAGCGGCTCAATAAAATTCACCAAGTGATACACCTGTTTCAGTTTACGGCGGCTATCCTGATTCAGCTTGCCATCTACAGTGAGTATATGCAGCGCCTTTAGTAGCGCGATGGATTGGTTGGGCTTTAGAACAGATTGCAGGTTATCAGAATTTTGCATGCGACTATTTTAAAGCAAAAAATAATGAGGAGAGGAAAAATCGCCGTTAATTAGCTCAACGAATCAATAACATAAATTAGCTTACAAACTAATAGGTGTTAAAATGCCGCATTAGAGCGCACTTTAATGCTTAGAACCGAATAAACACATATTTCGTTTTATCATTAAATGATAACTAGGCGACAAGCCGCAGACAGTACAATCAGTAAGGCAAGGCGCAGGCGACAACGTCGGCGTTGATGAGGGAACGAAATAAATGGCAATTCAATGGTACCCGGGGCACATGACCCAAGCCCGCAAAAAAGCGGAAGAAACCATGGAGTTTACCGACATGGTCATTGAGGTGCTGGATGCACGCGTGCCGGAAGCTTCTCATAACCCCGTCATCAATGAAATGCGTTTATTTCGCCAGCGGCCTAACTTAAAAATTCTAAATAAAGCCGATTTAGCTGACCCTAAGGCCACCGAAGCCTGGCTGAATTATTTTAACAATCTGCCCAATACCAAGGCGGTCGCGCTTAGCTGTAAAAAAGCTGGTGACGCCAAAAAAATCGTGGCTCATTGCCGCAAACTCACGCCACACCGCGGCACGCATTTAAAGCCTTTGCGCGCGCTGATTATGGGTATTCCCAACGTTGGTAAATCAACGCTAATGAATGCCCTGCTCAACCGCCGTGTGGCGAAAGTGGGTGATGAACCGGCTGTAACCAAAAGCCAGCAGCGTTTTGAATTGGACGCCACCTTTAGCATCACGGACACACCCGGCATGATGTGGCCAAAAATCGCCTATGAATCAGATGGTTATATGCTGGCAGCCAGTCATGCGATTGGCCGCAATGCGGTAATTGATGAAGATGTGGCGGTTTTTCTGGCGGATAATTTACTCAAAACCTATCCGGATTTAATCAACGCACGCTATAAACTGGATGCGATGAAAATCGATGTGATGCAGATTGACGGTGTTGATTTGCTGGAAGCGATTGCCAAACGCCGCAGCTATAAAAGGCATGACGGGTTATGGGATATGGAAAAAACCGCAGTGGCTTTTCTCACCGATTACCGCAGCGGTGCCATTGGCCGCGTCAGCCTGGAGACACCGCAAAGCCGCCAACTCATGATGCAAGCAAACTTGCCAGTGATCAGTGCGCCTGAAGCGGATGCAGAAATCGACCAAGCTGAACCCGTACAACAAGACGACCTGTAGAACAAGTCGAACCTGCTGAAAAAAACTAAGCCATCCTGGTGGATGGCTTAGCAATCTATTGTTGACATTGATTCATGGTGATTTCAGCTTGCGAACAAATACGCTGCTGGCCTTGTTGCACACTATCCGTAAACGTTTTCCAGCCAGACTTTTGATTGCTTTTTTCTGCTGGTACCGATGCAGGGTTAGGCTTTAACTCTGCCGTTTTTACTGTGGGCTTTGCTTGTTTTTCACTGTCCACGCTCTGAATAAACGCAGGTGGCAAATTGTAAACGACTTTTTCCTCTGCTTTTTTGCTGGCTTTTTTCTTCCTGGGTTTTGTGTCATTCGCCACTTGAGGAATTGGACTTTCCTGTAGCTTGTTTTTATCGCTAACCGTAGCTTGCAGCGGTTTAGCCTGTGCCACATTCACGAATTCGGTTTCCAGTGTTTCATTAGGCAATAGATGCGGTTTATTCTGTGGCGCGGTATTTAACTCATTGCTGGCAATAATTGCTGCCGGCTTCGCAACAGAGGCTTGTTCAATGGTAATTACCGGTTCGCGCGGTGTAGCGGCGCTTTTGATCACAATGGCAAATGTCATTAAAGCGGGCAAGGCTAATGCTGTATACCGCCAATTAATCTTGTTAAACCAATTGACAGGGTTAAGCCATTGTTTAGCCGGTTGGACAATTTGCGCCAATAGCTCATTTTTGGTGTCGGCTGGCGCCGTGTCTTTTAGCAATCTCACCGCATAAATTTCATGCTCGCGCACATGCTTGTCATGCTTAATGCCCGAGTAATCAAACATTTGCGAGATTTCTTGCGTTAAGCGCGAAGTGACATCGTAATAAGAGCGCGATACCACGATCTGATTCGGCTTGGCAAAACTCATAATACGCTGCGCTACGTTAATCCCATCGCCGATGATATTGGGCTGCCCATTAATATCGCGCACCACGCGCACCGGGCCAAGATTAATGCCGAATCGCACATAAAGTGGCATGGAACTTAAAATATTACTTTTTAATACTTCGTCACGAACACTCAAAGAGATAAACAAAGCGTCTTCAGGCGAACCCATATGCGCAATTGCCGCACCATCACCAGTATCCAGGATAATACGGTCTTCTGAGTCTACGTCTTTTAAGGAATAATTAATCAGGCGATTGAATTGATTTTTAATATCAATCTGCTCTGAAACGGATTTTTTTGAATAATCAATAATATCCAGAAACACAATGCTGCAGATAGATGTTTTATTTATTTTGTCATTCATGGCAAATTTTAGTCATTAGTGTTGAATTAATGATCTATCCTATTATCTTAAGTACTTGGCTTAAAATTAATTGAAATTTACCTATTGCTCGTTAAGCCTTGTTTTTAAAGCATTAACTACAGCTACACTTTTGTTTTTTTGCTTTTTTAGCTTTTTTTAATTTCAGAGTTTTAGGTTCCTAATCATTACTAAGCAATGATTAAGCCACTATGTAAAAAAGTGTAAAAATAAATTGGCGCGTGCTTATTTATAAATTTGAATACAAGATGATGGTGTTTCTACCTGCTTTTTTTGCGGCATATAGCGCTTGATCGGCAGCGGCAAACATACTTTTAAAGTCTTTTCCGCCATGATTGGAATCGCATACGCCGATACTGACCGTGCAGTGGATATTTTTACCGTTGATTGGCATTGCTGTCGTCTCGAATTTTTTACGTATGCGCTCTGCCAGCAAAGCCGCCTCTTGTTCAGTGGTATCGGGCATCACAATACAAAACTCTTCGCCGCCGTAGCGCCCTAATAAATCGATTTCCCGCATATTACTTTTGGCCAATTCGGCAAAAGATTGAATCACCGTATCGCCAAACAAATGACCGTAAGTATCGTTGATCAGCTTGAATTTATCCAAATCCATTAACAGCATGGCTTGTGATTGCTTGAGCCTGGCCGATTTGGCTGTTGCATCTTCGACAACTTGCTCCAGATTCCTGCGATTCATCACGCCTGTAAGCCAATCGTGGCCTGCCGTATGCGCTAGCATTTCAGCTAACTTTTCATTCACCATCAGAATAAAGCCAAAATTAATCGCCAGCACGCTGATCATGCAAGCTAAAAATGTCACTTCATTTAATGTCCATTCGGTTAAATGTAAAACAGGTTGTGCTTGGTCCAAACACAATACGTATAAACGGTAAAGCGTAAGCCCTGCAAAAATCACAAAAAAACCACCGGTAAATCGATATTCTGCAGAACGTTTGCAACGGGAATAGTGCAGCAAATAGATGGCACAGGCAAAGCTGATCAGCACACAAAGCGCTGTATTGACCACAACGGAAACGTATTCGTTTTTAGATAAAAACGTGATCAGCAGGTTAGATGCAATCAGGGCCGCCAGGAATTGCTGGATCCACTTATTGTTTAAGGGACGTTCTTCAAAAAGCCGGATCGAAATAAAATACAGCGCAAGACCGCACACCATAAACAAGCCACCCACCAGGGCGCGGATTGGAATTGAAATACCTTGCTGGATAAACAGGATAATCGCAACGCCAATACAAAAATTAGCGTAAACCCAATGTTTTAATCCGCTGACCACTTTGGTGCGGGCATGTATGGCCAGTAATAGCAAAGATAAGGCTAGTGCCATCAATCCAGACATAAACAACATGGTTTGAAATTCTAGTGATGCCAGCATATTTTATTAAGCCTTTTTTTAGCGTCCCAATTTAGCCAATTTTGCATCCATGTCTAAAAATGCCTAATTGTCATCTTTTTATTGATCAATCCAATCTCCTATACGGATACTTTCCTGATATAGATGTGGCAACTATTCATTTGTGACAAATTTAAGTCTTATTTAATTTATTTTTTGCCAATTGCTCGCTAAATGCAACTTCTAATTTGCTCACTCGCTTGGGCGTTTGCGGCCCATAAGCGTTCACAAATGCTACAAACTCATCCATCGGCATTGGCTCGCACAGGCGCGTGGCTTTGCTTGCTTGGCCTTCCTCTGCGGACGCAGTTGGCAATACCAGGCAAAACAGGCCATTAT
Source organism: Pseudomonadota bacterium (assembly GCA_040387035.1). Taxonomy (GTDB): domain Bacteria; phylum Pseudomonadota; class Gammaproteobacteria; order Burkholderiales; family Methylophilaceae; genus Methylotenera_A. Next base: position 4,863 of record JAZKEN010000017.1, read on the forward strand.
GCGTCATGCTCATCGAATAGTTATTATCACCGCTACGGCGCTTTAACCGATCTATTGCGGCACTGGCTCTGGTGGTTCTCATGGCGTCTCAAAAAATAGTTTGTGCACATCAAGTCCTGCTATTTGTCGTCCAAGGGACTGTCGCGCGTAATATCGGTATAACTTACAACCCGGTTCCTGCCTTTGTTTTTAGCCACATACAGCGCGCTATCTGCCGCCGCAACCAAGCCTTTAAAATCATAGCCTGCGCGTACAGAGTCGGCCACACCGATACTAACCGTGCCCTTGATGGCTTTTTGATTCACTTCATACAAGGATTGTTCAACGCTTAAACGAATTCGCTCAGCCAAGCCAGTTGCATCTTTTTCTGACGTATTAGGTAAAAACACACAGAACTCTTCGCCACCGTATCGGCCAAGCACATCGCCAGAGCGCAAAACATCGGCAATCACTTTGGTCAGGCTGCGCAAGACATCGTCACCAAACAAGTGCCCGTGTTTATCGTTTACTTTTTTAAAATGATCCATATCAATCACCAGCACGGCCATGCTTAAATTAATGCGCTTGCAAATACCCTGCATTTTTAAAGCCGCATCTTCCAGGCCGCGGCGGTTGATTACACCAGTCAAGCTATCAATAGTGGCAATCGACTCTAAATTTTGGTTTAAACGGTAGCTGAGCATCAGCACGAAAACGCTTGAGATAAAAAATTGCGAAACGGCACCCAGCATAAAGGTGTAAGCGTTCACCGGCCAAGTTGCAAATGAATTGAAGACGCTTACATCCACTCTGGCGGCCGCAAACGCGCGGATGACCATCAACAAGGCCATAATTAAAAACAGGCTGGACGCGATCCAGAATAAATTGCCAATAATGCCTTCGTCGCGCGAAAAAGTAATCCGCGCGCAAACCAGGTAAATGCCTGCAAAAACCAGTGCGCCCAGTACCACAGCGATGCGAATATCGTAATGCACAAGGATAAAATAGCCGTCAATAGCGGCTAACAAGAAAAAGATGCCGATAGGAATGCGGTGATTGGGGGAATTGCCGTTAAAAGCTTGAATACCGTTTAAATAAAGGCTTAAGCCCGTTCCAATGACTGCGACGCCGGGCAGGAAAAGCAGGTTAGGCATATCAAGCTGGATTAAAACCAGCACCATGCCCAGGCCAACCACCAAATTGCCGACCGCCCAATAACCAGGTCCGCGTATTTCCTTATGATGTGATCTTGTAATGGCCAATAGCATGGATAGCATAAAGGTCAGCAACATCGACATAAAAATAATGGTTTTTAAATCAAATTTTGGCATTAATATAAATTGATGAAATTAATTATTCAGAATCCAACAAAAGCAACTCTGATGACCGAATTAACAGTTAAAATATTGGGTATAGCAAAGTAATAACGAGTATACCCCGCCCGCTGCTTTTTTTGAGCATGCAAGCCTTTTAAATTCAAGTTAAACCCAGTAAATTCATGTTAAACAGCCTTAATTCGCCACAGCGCGAAGCCGTGAAATACCTTGATGGCCCTTTACTCGTTTTAGCAGGCGCTGGTAGCGGCAAAACACGCGTGATTACGCAAAAAATTAGCTACTTAATTGATGAAGCGGGTTACTCACCTAAAGAAATTGCCGCCATCACCTTTACCAACAAAGCCGCGCGTGAAATGCAAGAGCGCGTCAGCAAGCTGATGCAGGGCAAACCGACTAAAGGCTTGACGATTGCCACGTTTCACTCGCTTGGCTTGCAAATGTTACGGCAAGAGGCGGCTTTATTGGGCTACAAACCGCAATTCTCCATTTTAGATTCCAGTGATAGCTTTAAAATTGTGGCTGATATATTGGCCACCACCGATAAACAGCTGTTACGCAAAACGCAGTGGCAAATTTCTTCCTGGAAAAATGCATTTATTAATCCAGACCAGGCCAAAGCGGCGGCCGATGAAGAACTGACGCATGCCGCAGCCAAGGTGTATCAGCTCTACCAGCAAACCCTTAAAGCCTACCAGGCGGTGGATTTTGATGATTTGATCAAACTGCCTGTTGAGTTATTTGACCAGCACGAAGAAGCTTTAAACAAATGGCAGCGCAAATTGCAATACCTGTTGGTAGACGAGTATCAGGACACCAATGCCTGCCAATATAAACTGATTAAAATGCTCACCGGCGTGCGCGGCCAATTTACCGCTGTAGGCGATGATGACCAAGCCATTTACGGCTGGCGCGGCGCCGATGTGGAAAACCTGCGCCAGCTCACCACCGATTTCAGCAAACTAAAAGTGATCAAGCTAGAGCAAAACTACCGCTCTACCGTGCGCATCTTGCGCGCGGCAAACCAGGTTATTTCAAACAATCCCAAGTTATTTGAAAAGAAATTATGGAGTGATTTAGGCACGGGTGATTTGATTCAAGTATCGGCCACCATGAGCGAAGAGCATGAAGCGGAATCGGTCATCATGAAACTGCAAGCGCATAAATTTGAAAACCGCACATTTCATAAAGACTACGCCATTTTGTACCGCGGCAACCATCAGGCACGGGTGTTTGAGCAGCAATTGCGCAACCATAAAATCCCTTACACCATTTCTGGCGGCCAATCATTTTTTGATAAAGCCGAGATTAAGGATCTGGTCAGCTATTTGCGCCTGGTTGCCAATGAAGATGATGACCCTGCCTTTATTCGCGCGGCCACTACACCCAAAAAAGGCATCGGCAATACCACATTAGAGCGGCTTGGCGAATACGCCAGCGCGCATAAATTGTCGTTGTTCTCTGCAGCGTTTGAAGGCGAATTCCAGCGCGAAATCGGCAATAAACAACTTGAAGACTTGCTGAACTTTTGCCAGTATATTCAAAAGATTCAACATCGCGCCGTGCGTGACCCGGCCGGTGAACTGCTAAATGATTTGCTTAACACGATTCAATATGAAGCGTTTTTATACGACTCTGAAGAGCCGCGTGCAGCCGAAAGCAAATGGGCCAACGTGCTGGATTTTATTGGCTGGCTGACCAAAAAAGGTGAAGCATCAACCGAATTCGGCAACGAAAATGACGGCAAAAACCTGCTGGAGCTTACGCAAATGGTTTCACTGATGAGCATGCTGGAAGGCCGTGAAGATGGCGAACCCGATGCGGTCAAGCTTTCTACCCTGCATGCCGCAAAAGGCCTGGAATTCGGCCATGTGTTCTTAATTGGCGTGGAAGAAGGCATCTTACCGCACCGCGAAAGCATTGATTTAGGCCTGATCGACCCCACCAAGATTGAAGAAGAACGCCGCTTGATGTACGTTGGCATTACCCGTGCACAGAAATCCTTGAATATTTCCTGGTGCAAAAAGCGTAAGCGCGCAGGTGAAGTGCAAATGTGTGAGCCAAGCCGTTTTATTGCCGAACTGCCTACTGCCGATATCCGCCATTTCGGTAATCCGTTTAATAAAGACCCGGAAGTCAGCAAGGATTTCGGCAAATCCAAAATGGCCAGCATTCGTGCCATGTTAAACAAAGAAACACTTTAGAAATTTTAATTAGTTAAGCATCAAGAAAGTAAATCACTATGCCATTTATTACACTAGACAATGCCAGCCTGGCTTTTGGTCACCACGCCCTGCTCGACCATGCGGCCTTTCAGCTGGATGCCGGTGAGCGCGTTGGCTTGATCGGGCGTAACGGCGCAGGTAAATCCAGTTTGCTAAAAGCCATCGCCGGCACCATCAAGCTGGACGATGGCATCGTTTGGCGCGCGCCCAATGCGCGTGTGGTGTATGTGCCGCAAGAGCCTGAACTGGATACCACGCACACCATCTTTGAAGCGGTGGCAGAGGGATTGGGTTCATTGCAGCAAACCATTATCGACTACCACCAGGTCACGCATGACATGGGTATGCCGGATGCTGACATTGACGCGCTGATGACCAAGATGCAAGCCCTGCAGCATGATCTGGATATGCAAAACGGTTGGGCCGCACAATCGCGCGTCGAAACGGTTTTAACACGCCTTAAACTGGATGCCGATGCGCTGGTTTCTACTCTTTCCGGCGGCTGGCGCAAGCGCGTTGCGCTAGGCCGCGCGCTGGTGGCCGAACCGGAGGTGCTGTTGCTGGACGAACCCACCAACCACCTGGATCTGGAAGCGATTGAATGGCTGGAAGATTTATTATTGAGCTTTCAAGGCAGCGTGTTATTTATTACCCATGACAGGCGCTTTTTGAATCGGCTGGCCACACGCATCACCGAGCTGGATCGTGGCATCCTGACCGATTTTGTCGGCAATTTTGCCGATTACCAGATCAAAAAAGAAGAGCTGATTGCGGTAGAAGAAACCCACGCCGCCAAATTTGACAAATTTTTAGCGCAGGAAGAAGTATGGATTCGCCAGGGTATCAAAGCACGCCGTACCCGCAACGAAGGCCGTGTGCGCAGGTTAGAAGCACTACGCCTGGACCGTGCAGCACGGCGTGAGCGCCAGGGCAATGTGAAACTGAACCTGGACGCGGGCGAACGCAGCGGCAAACTGGTTGCAGAGCTGGATAATGTAGTGAAAGCCTATGGCGGCAGGACGCTGATTAACGGCTTTAGCACGCGTATTTTACGCGGCGACAAAATCGGCTTGTTAGGCCCAAATGGTATCGGCAAAACCACACTGCTAAAATTAATCTTAGGTGATATCGAAGCCGATAGTGGCGATATTCAACGCGGTACCAAAATCAATGTCGCCTATTTCGACCAGATGCGTGAGCAGCTAAACGAAGAGGCAACACTGGCAGACACCATTAGTCCGGGTTCTGATTTTGTGGAAATCGGCAACGAACGCAAACACGTTATCAGCTACCTTGAAGACTTTTTATTCCCGCCACAACGCTCACGCTCCCCGGTGAAATCATTATCCGGTGGCGAGCGCAACCGTTTGCTGTTGGCGCGCCTGTTCGCCCGCCCAGCCAATGTGCTTGTGCTGGATGAGCCAACCAATGACCTGGATATTGATACTTTAGAGCTGCTAGAAAGCCTATTGCAAGAATTTAACGGCACACTGTTTTTAGTTAGCCATGATAGAGCTTTCTTGGAAAATACAGTGACGCAGGTGATTGCATTTGAGGGCAACGGCGTACTAACCGAATTCGGTGGCGGTTATGACGATTGGCAACGCTTCACCCAGCAACGCCAAAACGAAGCTGCGCAAACCAGCAAGGCCAATGATGTAAAAGCCAAGCAAAATACGGCAAATAATACCGTTAACAACACGAAAAGCTCAACAAAACTGAGCTTTAAAGAACAAAAAGAGTTGGACAGTATTCCATCTGAAATTGAAAAATTAGAACTGGAACAAACAGCAATTAATCATCAGCTGGCAGACAGTGAACTGTACAAATCGCAGGCAGAACTGGTGAAAACCCTGCAAGCACGATTGGTTGAAATTGAAAGTTTATTAGAAAAGCTACTTGCGCGCTGGGAGCAGCTAGACGCAAAATAAACATTTAATCCAACAACAAAAATCAAGCAGGCTAAACACGGCAACGCCGTAAAACGTTAGAATATGGTTTTTGTGTCCTTGTGGTGAAACGGATATCACCGGCCCCTCCTAAGGGTCAGTTTCAGGTTCGAGTCCTGACGGGGACACCATTTTTATAGTGTCGACTATTAAAATCCAGCTCTAAACTTTTAACGATTTTTGCACTCTTAAACAACAGAGGAAATAATCATGTTAACGAAGATACTTTTTTACAGCGCTGTTTTAGTCATCGCCTTTTTGGGTTACAGGCACTTCAGCACAGCACAAAGCTCCCTTAAAATTAACAGCAAAGCGCCTTACTTTAACCTGCCAGATGCAAAAGGCATGATGATGAGCCTGGCCGACTTCAAAGGCAGTTGGCTGGTATTGTATTTTTACCCCAAGGATGACACTCCGGGTTGTACCAAAGAAGCCTGTGAGTTTAGGGATGATTTACACAAATTAGAAACACTGGGTGCAAAGGTGGTGGGCATCAGCGTGGACGACAGCGCCAGCCACGAAGCATTCGCCAAGAAATATAATTTGCCGTTCCCACTACTTAGCGATAAAGATGGCGCGGTAGCACAGCAATACAATGCGCTGACCAACTTAGGGCTAGTCAAAATCGCCAAGCGCTATACTTTTTTAATTGATCCTGATGGCAATCTGCGCAAATCTTATTTAAACGTTGATACTTCTAAACACTCTGAGGAAATCATTCAAGACTTAACGAAACTAAAGCAATGATTTTTGCGTATAAACCTTTATCTGAACAAGATATTAACTAGGGAATACAATGAAACAATCACGCTGCTTACAGTTAGCCATAATAGCAAGTTTGCTTGCACTGACCGCTTGCGCTCAAAATAGCCAGCTCGCTAAATTAGAATCGCACGAATGGACCACGCTGACTTGCAGTGGCTTTTTGACTTGGAACGCATGCCGAAATGAAGCTCGTGCTATTTGCCCAAATGGATTTTATACGGCAGATTATTTAGAAAATTACACCATCCAGCGCCGCGAAATCAGCGTAGCCTGCAAAGCCTGATCGCTTAAATATCAATCAAATCGGACTAAATTATTCAGCAAAATTTTAAGGATTGCGACTACTCGCGAAACTTAAAACTCTTGCTGAGTGATAGATGGAATCTCGTCTTGAAGCGCGTACTTTTTAATTTGCGCGATTTCTTTTTTATAATACTGGTTGTAGATGTCTAGCAACACACGGCTGTAATTTACCTCTGTAGACAAAGGTCGCCATTCCATAGAGTCCAAGTGCATATCAACAAACTTTTTGTATTTACCCGATAAGTCACTGTCGTTGTTGTGCGGCACATAATTAATATTACACACCGTAGCACCGTAACGGTTAGCCCACATAAAATAAGCCAGCTCTTCGGTATTAAGCAGGTAATCCTTGGCGGGGAAACTACCCTCATTAATACCAAGCTGTATACACAAATTATAAAATTGAATCAGCTCGTTAACACGATCATCCAGAATCAGGTTGAGCTCTGGCGCTACAGCGAAACGGTTAAGCGCTGCATTGGCGATGAAAATACTATGGTAAGTAATGCGGTTTAACTTACTGGCAATGACCTGCGAAGCATGCAATATCAGTAACTTTTCCCTGGCTAAGCCGTCAAAATCCTTGGTTTTATTGATAAGTTCAAGCCAGAAATTGAGGCCTTTTACGCCTAAATGCGCAATAAGCGTTTCTTTATTGGGTATAAGCTTGAAAAAAGTGCCTCTGGATATACTGCTTTGCTCAATCACCTCTTGCAAAGTCAGGTCTTTAAAACCGTTCTTTACAATAATGAGTTCGGCAATGAGAGTAATTTCTTTGATACGCCTATCGGCAGATAAACGCGCTTTTGATCTTTTTTCTTTCACAAGTTCACCAAATTAATAATAATTAAAACATCTTCATTTAAAGACTTTCGTATTATTATTATTTGCACCTTCAAACTTCTAGAAACATACAGAACGGTCTATATTAACAGTTTTCCACAAATTTTTACAATTTAGCAATAAAAATTATGAATTCTCATTAAAGGAATATTATTTCCGTTTATATCTATTTCACCCTTGTATTTTTTGTGTACTAATCAAGGCAATAAAAAACAATTAATTATTATTTAAAAAGAAAAATATTTGTTGTAAAAGGTAAGTCATTCCAATCTGTAGTGTAGTTAGGGCTTTTCAAATCTCTACGCATCGACCATGATTTTTTTATGCCTTCAGACGCCAGCTTAATATTGTTGTTAGGAAACTTAAGGTTTATTTTATCTATTGTCTCCATCAA
>JAZKEN010000018.1:0-3931 GCA_040387035.1 Pseudomonadota bacterium
TTAATATTTTATAGGCTTACTTTTTCAAAGCGCCTATCTATGATTTAATGCTGGGATGACTCAGCCGTTCAAATCTATCGCCATTATTGGCAAATACATGAATCAGCATGCTTTGCAGCAAATGCAAACCGATTTGGCCGATTTGGCGCGCCATTTAAAATCTAAAAAAATCGAAGTCTGGATAGAAGAAAACACAGCAAAATATGCGGAATTATCCGGTTTTAAAACGGCACCTTTAGCAACCATTGGCAGCAAGGTAGACCTGGCGATTGTGATGGGTGGCGACGGCACCATGCTAAGCGTTGCCAGAAGCCTGATTGAGGATGATATTCCGCTAGTTGGCATCAACCGCGGCCGCTTTGGGTTTTTAACCGATTTGCGCGCAGAAGATATGCTGGGTGCGGTTGATCGCGTGTTATCCAATCGCTACCAGATTGAGTCACGCATGCTCATCAATGCAAGCGTGATCCGAGGCGGAAAAGTCATCCAGCATGGCCTGGCTTTTAACGATGTGGTGATCAAAGGTGGCTTGCGATTGATTGAGATTGCGGTTGAAATCAACGGTAATTTTGTGCATAAACAGCGCGCAGATGGCCTGATTTTAAGCACCCCAACCGGCACTACCGCATATGCCTTAAGCGCAGGCGGGCCGATTTTACACCCTGGGTTAGAAGCCATCGCGATTGTGCCGGTTAGCCCGCACACATTGAGCAATCGCCCCATCGCCGTCAATAGCTCCAGCCTGATACAAATTACCATGATACAAACCGACGATGGCCAATTGAGCTATGACGGCCAGTTTCAGATGCTGCTGGAAAGCGGCGACAGGGTTCTGGTACAACGTGCGGAAAAACAAGTGAAACTGCTGCATCCAAGCGAATACTGTTATTTTGATATGTTGCGCAACAAACTCAATTGGGGCTAGTGATTCAATGCAAGAGTGCGCAATCATTGTGTTAACTGAGGCTGCCATGCCAGGTGTACTGTCTGCGCCTTGTCGACTTGTCATTGTCGATTTTGAGCAAAAGACAAACGTTCTGAACGTTCAAATTTAATTATGTTACAAGCACTTTCCATTCGCGATTTTATTATTGTAGACAAACTCGATTTAGAGTTTGACGCCGGCTTTACCACGCTCACCGGTGAAACGGGTGCCGGTAAATCTATTTTGATCGATGCCTTGTCACTGGCTTTGGGTGCGCGTAACGATGGCTTAGTCGCCCGCGCAGGGTGCGACAAAGCCGATATCAGTGCCACTTTTTCCATTGCTGATAATGCAGCTGCTCACACCTGGTTAAGTGAAAACGAGATTGAAGTAGACGATGCCTTAATGTTGCGGCGGGTGATTTATGCCGATGGGCGTAGCCGCGGCTTTATCAATGGTGCATCCGTCACCGTCGGGCAAATGAAAGAGCTTGGTGAATATTTGGTGGATATTTACAGCCAAAATGCCCATCACTCGTTGCTAAAAGCCGCTACACAGCGCCAAATCCTGGATGATTTTGCACAATCCACAGAACTAGCCAGCCAAGTCGCTCAATATTATAAAACCTGGTCTGCGTTACATGCGCAACGGCTAGAGGTAGAAAAAAATGCCGCTGGGTATGCCGATGAACTGGCCGAACTGCGCGATAAAACGCGTGAATTGCAGCAATTGAATTTTAGCCTGGATGACTGGCAAGAGATTCAGCAAGAACATCATCGCCTGGCCAATGGCGCCAGCTTGCTAACCGGCCTGGAAGCTTGTATTGCCTTGCTGGATGATAACGATGTCAATGTCGGTTCCATGCTGGCGCAAGTGCAGCAAAAACTCATCACCTTGACCGAGTTTGATGGGCAGTTGCAAGAGGCCGCAGATAATGTGGATTCTGCGCTGATACAACTGGAAGAAGCCAGCCGTGCGCTGAACCGCTACTTGCAAAAAGCCGAGCTGGACCCAGCCAGGCTTGCCGAGGTAGATAACCGCATTCAAAGCGTACATAACGTATCGCGTAAGTACCGCAGCAAACCAGAAGAGCTACCCGATTTGCTGGTGATCTGCCAATTGCGCATGACGGAATTAGAAGGCTTTGCCAACGATGGCTTGCTGGCTAAGCAAGAGCAAGAAGCCTTAAGCGCTTACCAAACCGCTGCCAAAACGCTCACCCAGCAACGCACACAAGCGGCAAAAACACTTAGCCAGAAAATCAGCCAGGAAATGCAACGCTTATCCTTAAGCGGGGGCCAATTTAGCGTATCTTTAGCGGCATCAGAGCCATCTGCAAATGGCTTGGAGGCGGTGGAGTTTTTAGTAGCAGGCCACGCCGGGGTAGAGCCAAGGCCATTGAGTAAAGTGGCGTCGGGCGGCGAACTATCCAGGATCAGCCTGGCGTTACACGTGACAACCGCCTCTCAGGGCAGTGTACCTTGCATGATTTTCGATGAAGTCGATGTCGGCATTGGCGGTGGCGTGGCAGAAGTGGTCGGGCAGTTACTCAAACAATTAGGTGCGGAGCGCCAGGTGCTGGTTATAACCCATCTGCCGCAAGTTGCCTCGCAAGCCGCGCAACATTTACAAGTCAGCAAAACCCAGCAAAATGGTGCAACTTTAAGCCATATTCAAGCGTTAAGCCAAGAGGAACGTATAGAAGAAATCGCACGTATGCTGGGCGGTATCCAAATTACGGATACGACACGCAGTCATGCCAAAGAGATGCTGGAATTAAAGTAATTCAGTAAGTTTTCCACAGTATGGTGGAATGACTAAATGGGTTCGAGTCATTTTCCAATGTGGTCGATATCATGGTTCTATTTGGCAGAATCCACTCAGCATATTCATCGCCTAAAACATTGTTGTCCGATGTATATTCGCCTTTAGTTAGAATAAAAATAGCCAAATTTTTAAAAAGCTTGAGTTTATTATTATAGTGATAGACGTTAGTTGGCTTGCCATATTTTTGCGTCAGCACTTTAATCATTTTCTGGTGATGCCAAAACGGGACATCTATTTTGACGGCATTCAGGTTTTTATTTTTAAACCATGCCACCACTAAAAGGGCAGGAACTTCATTCCAGGTGCTCAGCTCATCTGCACAAAAATGACTGCCGAAATCAGGCAAAGAGTTATCTGCCCGGCAAAACCAATTTAAAGGGTATTGCGACCGGATTTCGCTTTCAATCGTATTTGAATTGATGTCCTTGAAATCCAGCACCAGCTTACTATTTGAAGCATAGTGTTTACGATATTGGTAGATAAAATCCGAATCCCAAATCTGGTACAAAAGTCCAGCGGCAATCAAGGCTAAGCTTGTGACCACAAATATTCGGAACAAGCTGACTTCTATTTTTTTGTTATTCATTTTATTTTTAAACTTTGCTGATTGGTGTATATATTAATCAGCTTCAGCAAAATTGTCAGCCGCGCAGCGCCTTTTCTATTGTAGCGATATCGATCTTGGTCATTTCCATCATCGCATCGAACGCGCGCTTGGCAGCGGCGGGGTCGGGGTCTGTGATGGCTTTGGTCAGAACGGTTGGTGTGATCTGCCATGATAAGCCCCATTTGTCCTTGCACCACCCACAGGCACTCTCTTTACCGCCATTGCCGACGATGGCATTCCAGTAACGATCCGTTTCGGCCTGGTCATCGGTTGCGACCTGGAACGAGAATGCTTCATTATGCTTGAATGTGGGCCCGCCATTGAGCCCCAGGCAGGGAATTCCCATCACCGTAAATTCAACCGTCAACACATCCCCCTGCTTGCCTGAGGGATAGTCTCCCGGAGCAAGGTGCACGGCATCAACAGATGAGCCGGGGAAGGTGTTGGCGTAGAACCGCGCTGCTTCTTCAGCGTTGCCATCGTACCAAAGGCAAATTGTATTTTTTGCTTGTTTAGCCATGTAAATCTCCCATATGAATAACGGTGTTGCTTTAAAGTCGCGCCAATACTAT
>JAZKEN010000018.1:4031-8532 GCA_040387035.1 Pseudomonadota bacterium
TGAAGGTAAACGTCTCCCGCGCAAAGGATATTTGTGCTGCGGAAACTCCTGCGCCCGCAAAACGCTCAATCACATTATTTTCGATGCCCCAGGTCATCGGGCTAATGAAACCTTCCGGCGGTGCCGGCGTATAAGCAGAGCTGATTTTCAAGATTTGCGCCACCAGTGTGGGGTCGTTCGGAATCCAGTTTCCCATAATGATGCGACCTCCAGGCTTGGCTACTCGCACCATTTCCTTTGCCACATCAAACGGCTTAGGTGCGAACATGGCACCAAAAATGGATACAACCAGGTCAAAAGAATGATCTGTGAGTTCGCTCAAATTGGCCGCATCGCCTTCTTGAAACTTGCAATTCGTGAGGTTTTCCTGCTCTGCGCGTTTGTTACCCGCGTCAACCAGGTTGCGTGCGATATCGACGCCAAGCACGTCTGCGCCCAGTCTTGCAGCGGGTATTGCCGTCGTTCCGTCCCCGCATCCCAGATCTAAAACCTGCAGGCCCTGACGGATTCCAAAACTCCGGACCAGCGCCTCTCCGCTCTCACGCATGCTCTCGGCAATCCGCGTGAAATCACCTTTTTCCCAAAGTGCTTTGTTTGGATTCATATCGCCTCCTTATTAAGGTCGATAAGCTACTTATAAATTAAGAATCGTTCTCAACTTAATGTAGACCCGGTATACGGACTAATTTTTTTATCTCGCCAACTCTGCTGCTTCAATCACCACTTTATACAATCCCGCTTCTTGAGCGGTATTAACACGTTCACCCACCGCAACCCTGTTCTGTTTGCCTGCGTCAACGCCGTTTATAACCATAGGCCTGCTTTGGCCAACGGCACGGCCTGTTTGCGCATCGTATTTCACCACGCGCACTTGCACCCGGCCAACAGGCAGGCTGGTAGAGTTTTGTACCACGGCGTATAAATTACCGCCGTTGTCGGCCTGTACGCCCGATTGGATGTATTTGCCCGGGTTGCGCGGAAAATCAATACGCATGCCGCGTTCATTGGCTTCTTTGCCTATTTCAGAGTTAGAGCTTGCAGCCACTTGATAGTGTTGCAAAGCGCCATTGATATCGCCGCGTTCTTCTGCGATCTGGCCTAGCAGCGCATGGCCTGGCGCGGTAGGTAATAATTCGTTGGCGCGTTTTAAATAGGGCTCAGCCTCGGTTTTTTTACCCATATTAAATAGCGCGATGCCGCTTTGTACATGCGGTTTAAAATAGTCGGGCTGCATTTTAATGGCTTTGGAATAGTAGTTTAAGGCGTCTTGCGACTTCTTATCGGTCAAGGCGATATCGCCCAATAACTCCTGAAATCTAGCCTCGCGCGGCTCACCTGCAATGGCTTGTTGCGCAAGCTTGGTGGCGGTGGCGGTATCTTTCTTGGCCAAGGCTTTTACGGCATCATCATAGGCTTTGTAAGCGGCTTGCGTGGCTTTTACCTTGCCAACTTTTTGTGCATACACTTCTGTCCCCATATTGCCGCCTGCACCAATCTTGGTCAAAGTCGCTTTGTTGGCTGCAACGCGCTCTGCTGACGGCGGATGGCTGGCAAATAGGCCACTGATAAAATCACTTTTACGGTCTTTACTTAGCCGTACAAAGGTTTCTTGCAAAGTGACGGCGGCGGCTGGATCGTAGCCAGCTTTTTTCATGTAGAGCATGCCGTAGTAATCGGATTCCGATTCTGCATCACGACCATATTTGCTGCTGGTCAACTGTGCACCAAGTTGCGATGCACCTACAATCAGGTTGCCGTAATTGCTGTTTTGCGCGCCTATGCCCACCGCTATCATCGCACCTTGCAGCAGGATGCCGCGTTCCATGCCTTTAGCGCCATGCCTAGCCGCGGCATGCACAATCTCATGACCCATCACGGCGGCTAATTCGGCTTCATTATTCAATTCATATAAAAGACCGCGGTTAAACGCAATCTTGCCGCCTGGCATCGCCCAGGCATTGGGAACCGAATCATTGATCACCACAAACTCATACGGCAACTCTGGCCTATCCGAAACAGCACCCAGACGTTTGCCGATATCTTGCACATAGGCGGTTAATTCGGGGTCTATCACATAATCGCCACCCTGGGATTGGCGGGCAGGGGAGTAGTTTGCTTTGCCGATCGCAATTTCTTTGTCTTGTGAAACAAACTGGAATTCTTTTTTCTTGGTAACCGGATTGGTACCGCAGGCCGTGACGCTTAAGCCAATCACTAAAGCGATTAGTAGCGAAGAGTAGCGTTTTAACATGATTAACTCCTAAACATTAGATTCAAATACCAACGTTTATGTAGTTGAATCGATAGACTAAATAATTTAAAACAATTGCTATGATTTAGATGTAAAAAATGCTAAAAAAGCTTAGGTGCAACTTTTATTTTTTCTTACCGCAAGGCTGTATTGCGCAAATGCCGTAAATCATCAATGAATGTTCCTGCATTTTAAATCCGCGCGATTCAGCCGCCTCTTGCTGGCGTTTTTCAATTTCGGCATCGTAGAACTCTTCTACGCGGCCACATTTAACACAGACAATATGGTCGTGATGCGTGCCTTCGTTGAGTTCAAATACCGCTTTGCCGCTTTCAAAATGGTGGCGCGATAGCAGGCCGGCTTCTTCAAACTGGGTAAGTACGCGATACACGGTTGCCAGGCCGACATCCTCACCGGTGGTGATTAAAATTTTGTAAACATCTTCAGCTGATAAATGCCGTTCCTTGCTGTTTTCAAACAGCTCTAAAATTTTCAAACGTGGCAAGGTGGCTTTTAATCCAGCGTTTTTTAAATCTTTTTGCTCATGCATAATAGGCGCTCTATATCTGTAGAATAATAATTTGATGTTTTAGGCTGTTAGCCATCGTGGTATATTAACGCCAATTTAGTAATAAGTCTTTACCCATGCATAAAACCATGCGCAGTTTGTTTATTCTTTTTATTGTCGTTGGCAGCACCTTAATGGTGGCTTGCGGCTCCAGTGTCCCTGTTGTTAAGCCATTTAAAATGGATATCCAGCAAGGTAATGTGGTGACATCCAAAATGTTGTTACAGCTTCGCCCTGGCATGACCAAATCGCAGGTCCGGTTTATTATGGGCACACCATTAATCAACGATAGTTTTCATACGAATCGCTGGGATTACTTTTATCAGATGCGCCGTGCCGGTAAAGTGATTGAGCAGCGCCGCGTCATCCTGGATTTTGAAAACGAATTGCTGGCCCGGGTACGTGGTGATGTTGTACCACAAGGCACACCTGGCGCTGACACTGGCGTTACTTTGTCAAATGAGCCGGGTGCTACTGCAAAACCAGTCGCCAAAGAAGGCTTGTTAGAAAACTTAAAATTCTGGAAAAGTAATCAAGAGCCGGTAGTAGAACCCGCAACTAAAGCGCCCGCTACCAAGCCTACAGATATTAAGCCGCAAGCATCAGAAAAAGCTGCGCCGGCTGAAGCAGCAAAGCCGGTTGTGCCTGAGCCGGAGGCCGCTGATGCAGCACCTACTGCTGAGCCAGAAGCGCCTTCTATGTTGGCGGTACCAATTGAGATAGCCCCAGTGGAAGCTGCGCCAGCGCCTACTGTGCTGCCAGCCCCAACAGCGGCGCCTGCTGCCGCAGAGCCGGTTAAAGAGCCTGTAGTCTCGCCAGCACCAGCTAAACAAGCGCCAACTCCGGCACCTGCACCTGCACCTGCACCAACTCCCGCACCTGCTACACCTACTGCACCACCACCTGCACCGGCAAATCCTGATGAGCAGTTTATATTCAGGCTTGACAAGGATTTGGATGCGGAAAGTTTGCAAAACCCTCAAGCAGCACCAGTAGAGTCAGGCAGCAAGCCAAAAGCGGCTGACGAAAAAGCGGTGCCTGCAGAAGACCCGGGTTATTTTGAGCGCATGCTAGAGAAAATCGGCTTTTAAAAGTATTGAACATGATAAAAACTAAAGTAGTTATTGCCGGTGTAACAGGTCGCATGGGGCATGCCTTATTAGAAGGTATTTTTGCAGATGCTGAGTTGCAGTTGCATGGCGCGCTAGACCGCGCCGATAGCGCGCAAATCGGCCGCGACGCGGGCGAGCAGTTTGGCCAACACACAGGCGTTTTAATCACCAGTGATTTGCAGGCGGCGTTAAATGGCGCAGATGTGCTTATTGACTTTACCCGC
Source organism: Pseudomonadota bacterium (assembly GCA_040387035.1). Classification (GTDB taxonomy): domain Bacteria; phylum Pseudomonadota; class Gammaproteobacteria; order Burkholderiales; family Methylophilaceae; genus Methylotenera_A. The sequence continues at coordinate 8,187 of JAZKEN010000018.1, forward strand.
CCGGAAGCCAGCATGCTGTATTTGCAGGCCTGCCAACAGGCCAAGGTGAAACATGTAATTGGTACAACAGGTTTTAGCGTTGAGCAAAAAGTGTTGATTGAACAAGCCGCTAAACAAATTGCAATTGTATTTGCGCCGAATATGAGTGTGGGTGTGACCTTGCTGATTAATTTGGTTGAGCAAGCCGCTAAGGTTTTAAACGAAGGCTACGACATTGAAGTGGTTGAAATGCATCACAGGCATAAAGTGGATGCACCGTCAGGTACGGCGCTCAGGTTGGGCGAAGCAGCTGCGCAAGGCTTGGGTGTTGCATTAAAAGATTGTGCTGTATATGCGCGCGAAGGCG
>JAZKEN010000019.1:0-1620 GCA_040387035.1 Pseudomonadota bacterium
AATATCAAGTCTGACGGTTTGCAACGTATCGGCGAAGTGCCGCAGTATGAATCCGATCCGATCGTGCGCCGCTCTACACCGCTGCAAAAAACCAAATACAATATCCGGCCGATGGCACGTATGCGCGCCGAACAGATTGCCCAATTAGGCTTGGTTGAAGGTGATATCGTATTAGCCAGCCAGGACAAGGGTAGTGCCGTGCTGCAAGTGAAGCTGGATAACCATGTGGCAATGGGTTGTGTGCGTGTTGCAGCATCGCATGAATTAACCAATGGCCTGGGTGATTTGATGGGCGATATTACGATTGAAAAAACCAGCAAAGAGCTGTACAAGCCCTATGAAACGACCATGATGAAGGTGGTTGCGTAATGGATTTTCTAGCAAACCTGTTTGGTAGTTATTGGCCTGCTGTTCACCTAACAGGCTGGACGCTGATCAAGATCATTGCCATTGTGTTGCCGTTGATGATTGCGATTGCCTATTTAACACTGGCTGAGCGCAAAGTGATTGGCTATATGCAAGTGCGTATCGGGCCTAATCGTGTCGGCTACTTCGGTTTATTGCAACCGTTGGCCGATGGCGTAAAACTGCTGTTTAAAGAAATCATTATCCCCAGCGCTTCCAATAAAGCCCTTTTCCTTATTGGTCCGGTGCTTGCGATTGCGCCGGCATTTGCGGCGTGGGCGGTAATTCCGTTTGATGCAACACTGGTTTTAGCGAATATTGATGCAGGGCTGTTGTATATTCTTGCGATGACATCGGTTGCCGTTTACGGTGTGATCATTGCGGGTTGGGCCTCTAACTCTAAATATGCGTTTTTAGGCAGCTTGCGCTCTGCGGCACAAATCGTGTCTTACGAAATCGCCATGGGCTTTGCGCTGGTGGGTGTGCTGATGTGCGCCAATTCGCTTAATTTAGGCAAAATAGTGATGGGTCAGGCAGGCGGCTTTTGGCACTGGTATTTCATCCCCTTATTCCCTTTGTTTATTGTGTATTTTATTAGCGCCGTGGCTGAGACTAACCGCGCACCGTTCGACGTGGCAGAGGGTGAATCAGAAATTGTGGCTGGTTTCCATGTGGAATATTCAGGCATGGCGTTCGCTATCTTCTTTCTGGCTGAATATGCGAATATCTGGCTGGTTTGTGCGCTTGCTGCGACCATGTTCCTGGGCGGCTGGTTATCGCCTGTGCCATTTTTGCCTGATAGCATCCTATGGTTCCTGGCAAAAATGGGCGCACTGGTATTCTTCTTCTTATGGTTCAGGGCCACATTCCCGCGTTACCGTTATGACCAGATCATGCGTCTGGGCTGGAAAATATTCATCCCGATTACTTTGGTGTGGATTATATTTGTAGGCGCGATGATGCAGACTTCACTGGGGTATTTATTCCACTAATTATGTTAAGACAGATTAAAAACACATTAGGTAGCTTGATGCTATGGGAGCTGCTGAAGGGCATGGCACTAACCGGCCGTTACTTTTTTGCGCGCAAGATTACCATTCAATACCCGGAAGAGCGTACACCGCAATCGAATCGCTTTCGCGGCCTGCATGCGCTGCGCCGTTACCCCAATGGCGAAGAGCGTTGCATTGCCTGCAAATTATGCGAAGCAGTGTG
>JAZKEN010000019.1:1720-6636 GCA_040387035.1 Pseudomonadota bacterium
GTTACCCCAATGGCGAAGAGCGTTGCATTGCCTGCAAATTATGCGAAGCAGTGTGCCCGGCATTGGCTATCACGATTGAGTCAGAGCAGCGCGAAGATAATACGCGCCGCACCACACGCTACGATATCGATTTAACCAAATGCATTTTCTGCGGCTTGTGTGAAGAATCCTGCCCGGTGGATAGCATTGTCGAAACACGCATTTTCGATTATCACGGCGAACAACGTGGTGATTTGCTGTATACCAAGGAAATGTTATTAGCAGTTGGCGATAAGCATGAAAAGCAGATCGCTGCTGACCGCTTGCAGGATAAGACTTTCAGGTAATCATTTTAAGACTGAAACCGATGATATTTAACGACTTTATTTTTTACGCTTTAGCCGCAATTTTGCTGTTTGCGGGTATCCGCGTTATTACCACACGCAACCCTGTACACGCAGCCTTGCATTTAGTACTGGCATTTTTTACTGCTGCGGGTATCTGGTTGCTATTGGAAGCCGAGTTTCTAGCGATCGCGCTGGTGCTGGTGTATGTGGGTGCAGTGATGGTGCTGTTTTTATTCGTGGTGATGATGCTGGATATCAATATTGATAAGTTGCGCGAAGGTTTTTGGGAATATCTGCCGATGGCCGGCACCATTGGTCTGCTGATGGCGGTTGAGATGGTGATGGTGCTCAGTGGTAAGTATTTTGCAGCTTCACAAATCGTGAATAAGCCAGCCGATTACAGCAATACCGCAGAGCTAGGCCGCGTGCTGTACACAGAATATTTGCTGCCCTTTGAGCTTGCATCGGTTGTGCTATTAGTGGCGATTATCGCCGCCATCGTTCTAACTTTAAGAGACCGCCAGGACAATAAATCCATGAATCCTGCCGAACAGGTGTTGGTGAAAAAACGTGATAGGTTACGAATCGTGAAAATGGATGCTGTCGTAGAAGCGCCGCCGGTAGAGGCTCCAGTAATAGATAAGGATAAATCATAATGGCTACAGTGGGCTTATCGCATTACCTGGTGCTGGGCGCGCTGTTGTTCGCCATCAGCGTGATTGGTATTTTCCTGAACCGCAAGAATGTGATTATTTTGCTGATGGCGATTGAATTGATGCTGCTCGCCGTGAACCTGAACTTCATTGCGTTTTCGCACTATTTGAATGATATCGCCGGCCAGGTTTTTGTGTTTTTCATACTGACGGTGGCAGCGGCTGAATCCGCAATCGGCCTGGCGATTCTAGTTGTGTTATTCCGCAATTTACGCACCATTAACGTAGATGATTTAGATACATTAAAAGGCTAGCAAAGAATAAAAATGACATTGCCACAAATTTCCTTATTAATCGTTTTATTGCCTTTAATTGCTGCCGCCATTGTTGGCCTGTTCGGCCGCCATTTACCGCGTGCCAGTGCACACTGGTTAACGATTTTAGGCGTAGGTGCAGCATTTGTGTTGTCTGTCATCGTTTTCAAAGCCACCTTAAACGGCTATACCGCTAATTACAATCTATATACCTGGCTGACATCCGGCGATCTTCAATTTAACGTTGGCTTTCTGATCGATAACCTGACTGCGATGATGATGGTTGTTGTCACCTTCGTATCCCTGATGGTGCATGTGTATACCATTGGCTATATGCATGAAGACCCTGGCTACAGCCGATTTTTCAGCTATATCTCCCTGTTTACGTTCTCTATGCTGATGCTGGTGATGAGCAATAACTTCATGCAGCTGTTTTTCGGTTGGGAAGCGGTAGGCCTTGTATCTTATCTGCTGATCGGTTTCTGGTATACGCGGCCTACTGCGATTTATGCCAATTTAAAAGCCTTCTTGGTCAACCGTGTCGGTGATTTTGGCTTTTTGCTCGGTATCGGCATGGTGCTGTATTACGCAGGCAGCCTGGACTACGCGACCGTGTTTCAATTGGCACCGTCCTTAGCGGATGTGCAGGTTAACCTGATTCCCAATGTGTCATGGTCATTGATGACAGTGACTTGTATCTTGTTGTTTATCGGCGCGATGGGTAAGTCAGCGCAGGTGCCATTACACGTTTGGCTGCCCGATTCAATGGAAGGCCCAACGCCGATTTCCGCGCTGATTCATGCTGCAACCATGGTGACAGCCGGTATCTTTATGGTGGCACGTATGTCACCGCTATTTGAGCTATCAACCACAGCGCTATCATTTGTGATGATCATCGGCGCCATTACTGCCTTATTTATGGGCTTCCTGGGCATTATCCAGAACGATATCAAACGCGTGGTGGCTTATTCAACGCTATCGCAGCTTGGCTACATGACAGTCGCTTTAGGCGCATCGGCATATTCCGTTGCCATTTTCCATTTGATGACACATGCGTTTTTTAAAGCCTTGCTGTTTTTAGCGGCCGGTTCAGTGATCATGGGCATGCATCATGACCAAGATATCCGCAATATGGGTAACCTGAAAAAGTATTTGCCGGTGACCTGGATTACCTCATTGATTGGTTCGCTGGCATTGATCGGCACGCCGTTTTTTGCCGGCTTCTATTCCAAAGACAGCATTATTGAAGCGGTGGCATTATCCAATATCACCGGCAGCGGTTTTGCGCATTTTGCCGTATTGGCTGGTGTGTTTGTCACGGCTTTTTACTCATTCAGGCTGTATTTCCTGGTGTTTCACGGCAAAGAGAAATGGCGCCACGATTCGCATGCGCATGACGCGCATCATGACGATTCGCATGACCATCATCACGGCCTAGGGCCCACTGACGATCCGCATGAACCGGGCTGGGTGGTGAAGTTGCCATTGATCTTATTGGCGATTCCTTCATTAATCATCGGCTATATTGCCATTGAGCCTATGCTGTTTGGCGATTTTTTCAAGGGTGTGATTGTTGTGAATAATGAAGCGCATCCGGCCATGGAACATTTAGCCCATCACTTCCATGAAGTGCTGCATTCACCGACTGGCATGGCTTTGCATGGCTTGCTGACCTTGCCGTTTGTGCTGGCGGGTTCTGGTGTGTTGCTATCCTGGTTCTTTTATATGAAGCGCCCCGATATTCCAGCCGCCATCCAGAAAAAATGCCATGTGCTTAACCAAATTCTGGAAAACAAATACGGATTCGATGCCTTCAATGAGCGCGTATTTGCAGGCGGCGCGCGATTGCTGGGTGAAAAATTATGGAAGATCGGCGATATCCAGCTAATCGATGGCGCTATCGTCAATGGCACCGCGCGCCTGATTGGCCGCATTTCCGGCAAAGTACGCCATTTGCAATCAGGCCTGATCTACCACTATGCATTTGCCATGATTATCGGCGTGTTTTTGTTTTTAACTTTCTTTATCAAAATAAATTAGATGATGCCAATGGGTTTCTTAAATAGCCATGTGTTAAGTTTTTCAATTTGGCTGCCAATTTTGGCAGGTGTTGTGGTATTGCTGTTAGGCAGTGACAACAAGCCAAATTTCACACGTTGGCTGGCGCTGGCTGGTAGCCTGCTTGCGTTTGCAGTGACCTTGCCGCTTTACACCCACTTTAATTACGCCGATGGTGGTTTCCAGTTCCAGGAGTTAGCACGCTGGATCCCTGCATTTAATGTCAATTACCACTTAGGAGTGGATGGTATTGCCGCGCCATTGATTTTGCTGACTAGCTTTACTACGGTGATTGTGGTGATTGCCGCCTGGGAAGTCATCACCAAAAATATCGCACAATATATGGCCGCATTCCTGATCATGAGCGGCCTGATGATTGGCGTGTTTAGTGCCTTGGATGGCCTGCTGTACTATGTGTTTTGGGAAGCGATGTTAATCCCCATGTTCCTGGTGATTGGTATTTGGGGTGGCGAAAACCGCGTCTATGCCACCATCAAGTTCTTCCTTTATACCTTGCTGGGCTCACTGCTGATGTTGGTCGCCTTTATCTACCTGTATCACCAAACCGGTAGTTTTGAGATTGCCGATTATTACCAATTACCCTTGCCGTTAAGCTCGCAAGTACTGATTTTTATGGCATTTTTTATGGCTTTTGCAGTCAAGATCCCGATGTGGCCAGTGCATACCTGGTTGCCGGATGCACACGTTGAAGCGCCTACCGGCGGCTCTGTAATATTGGCGGCGATCATGCTGAAACTAGGTGGCTATAGCTTCCTGCGTTTTGCGATGCCGATTGCCCCCGATGCGGCGCATTATTTATCCGGTTTTATGATTACCTTGTCGCTGATTGCCATCGTTTATATTGCCTTAGTGGCCTTGGTGCAAAAAGACATGAAAAAACTGATCGCCTATTCTTCGATCTCGCATATGGGTTTTGTGACATTAGGCTTTTTCCTGTTCAGCCAGTTGGGTCTTGAAGGCGCGATTGTACAAATGATTTCGCACGGCTTTATTTCGGCTGCCATGTTCCTGTGTGTGGGTGTGCTGTACGACCGCATGCACAGCCGCCAGATTGCCGATTACGGCGGGGTAGTCAATACCATGCCGGTATTCGCAGCATTTGCGGTGCTATTCGCGATGGCTAATAGTGGATTGCCAGCAACATCAGGTTTTGTGGGCGAATTTATGGTGATCCTTGCTGCAGTCAAATACAACTTCTGGGTGGGATTCCTGGCAGCAACTACCTTGATATTCGGCGCGGCTTACAGTCTATGGATGGTAAAACGGGTCTTTTATGGCGATATAGCCAATTCACATGTGGCTGAGCTAAAAGATTTAAATAAGCGTGAATTGTTGATATTGAGCATATTGGCCTTGATGGTGATTGGCTTTGGTGTCTATCCACAACCGATTACCGAATTTACGCATGCAACTGCTACACAATTTTTAAATCATATGGCAATCAGCAAATTGCCAGTTGCTGGGCTTTAGGCCTTAATTAAAGGCTTATATCGTTAATATGGAATATATCAAAACCGATCTGATTACCGTCTTGCCAGAACTGA
>JAZKEN010000020.1:0-25450 GCA_040387035.1 Pseudomonadota bacterium
CCTTCCAGTGAGCCGCCCTCTTTGGCCGGTTGCCAGCCAATCACTTGTTCAATCTTGGTGGCCAATTCAAAATCTTTATCGGTAATGCCTTTAGCATCGTGCGATTGCAGCTTAACGATGACAAACGCATAGGAGACTGTGAGATCAGGATGGTGCCATGCCGCTTCCGCCAGGTGGCCTACGGTATTGACCACCATCAGGGTCGCTTTCCAGCCGCTGGTTTTGTATTTGCGGCGTATCCAGCCGTTTTCCAGGAACCAATGCGGTAGTTCATTTTCCAGCTTGGCTATGACTTCTGCTTCTGTATAGGCGGCGGTCATCAGGTAAACCTTTGCTAATGAATAATGGACGAACCCACTTTATCTAAGGTCAATTCACTTAGGCCATCTAAAAAGTGCGTGTAATCGGTTTTGTGCAGCATCCATTTGCCAAATGTTTTATTTAGCACAAAGTCGCTAAACGCCTCATCTAACACACCATTTTGTGTCATCACTTTCAAACTCAACTCAGATTTGGTGTTGCCTACAATGGTTTGTGAATCTGATTTCACCAAAATCAAATGTTGTGCATTGAGTTTTTGTGCCAGCCATGCCGCAATACTATCCGAAGTTACATCCCAGCTTTGCGGGATACTGTCATCAGAAAGCACCATATGGCTTGGCAGCCAGACAATGCCGCGGTGCTGCCAGGTGCGTTCATCGATTTCCAGTTGTGTCCTAGCAGTTGCCAGCAGTGGATTCATGTTGGCCAGTAATAGGCCATATTGATCCATCGCTAAAACGGCTAAACGATGGGCACAGGCATCACTGATTTTGGATAGTTTTTGTGCATCGCGCACGGCATCAGCAAATACGCCGCCACCTGGCACAATGATAATATTACCGTCACTGAATTTTGCAAATATGGCTAGCCAACGCTCGAGCTCAGGTGAACCTAAAAGGCTGCCTCCAATTTTTACAATCCAAATTGGCCTGTCTCTTACATTTTCAAATTGTTCCATATTTATTCCTAACCGTTATTAGTGGTACGTTTATTATAAGTAGGCTTTATTTTATAACAATTTACACCGATTTACATAGTACGCTAACAAAATTATATTGTGCATTAAAATTTATCTAATTAACAAATAATATTCCAACAAGGCTTTCAGGTTGGACGCTTTATCCAGTGTTTCGTTGTACTCTTTATCAGCAACCGAATCTGCCACAATACCACCGCCGGCATAAAAACTCAGTTCATTTTCAAAAATAACCGCCGTGCGAATCGCAATATTGGTATCCATTTTTCCATCAAAACCAATATAACCAATCGCGCCGCAATACAAGCCGCGCTTGTGCGGCTCCAACTCTTCAATAATCTGCATGGCACGCAATTTGGGTGCCCCTGTAATCGAGCCGCCGGGGAAACAGCCTTTGAGCAAATCAATCGCAGTTGCTGTTTTCTTTAACTTACCCGTCACGATGCTCACCAAGTGGTGCACATTTGCAAAGCTTTGCAGCTGAAATAATTGATCCGCCCTGACACTGCCTACCACGCAGTTTTTGCCAATATCATTACGCAACAAATCCACTATCATCACATTCTCTGCCCTATCTTTAAGGCTGGTCAATAGCTCACTTGAGTAGGCTAAATCCTGAACCGGGTCAGCTGAACGTGGTCTTGTGCCTTTGATCGGTCGCGTTTCAACATGGTTACCATCGGTCTGCAGAAAGCGTTCCGGTGAATTGGATAATACCTGCACATTTTGCGTGGCATTGAGCGGCAGATTCATATATGCCATAAACGGCGCCGGGCTGATCTGGCGTAGCTTTTTGTAAGCCTGCCAACCATCGCCCTGCACCTTTGCTGCAAAACGTTGCGCCAAATTCACTTGGTAACAATCACCGGCACTGATGTAGTTTTTTACCTTGGCAAAAGCTTGATAATATTGCGATTCGCTTAAATTGGATTGCGTCTCGGATAGCACTGTAAACGTTGTGATATCAGCGGATATTGAGACAGGGCAATCAAATTTTGCACACAAGGCCTGCCAGTTATCTCTGATGCCAGCCGTTAAACCGTGCGAAACCAGCATGCTGCGCTTTTCGCGGTGGTCAACCACGATTGCCCAATCATAAAAACCCAGCATCATTTCCGGAATATTCGCGGCTGTGGCTGCCAAATCAGGCAACTTTTCAATGCTACGGCCCAAATCATACGCAAAATAGCCCAAGGCACCGCCGGCAAAAGGATACTGTGTTTTATTTGCTGGGTATTGCCGCAATAGTTGATTAACGATTGCAAATGGATCCGCTTCTGATTCGGTTGCAACACCTTGCTGCGTAATAGTGGTTTTTTGCCCGGTTGTGACTACTGTTAAAAATGGCTGTGCCACCAGGATATCATAGCGGCCATACTGGCTACCTGCCTGGCCGGTATCCGGGTTGAGCAGCTGCCCGCTATCGAGCAGCATTGCCCAATCGTCGTTTTTGATGCGCTCAAACAATAAAGCGCTATCATGATGATAGCTTAACGCGTGTTGCAGCATGCCCATTATGGATGCGCCTTGATACTAAGCCGCGCCACTGCATAAGCCGGAAAACAGACTTCAAGCGCTTGTGGGTTTTGTGTAATAACAGGCATATGGCTTGCCAGTATGGCATTAATCGATTGATAAGGCGTGTTTAATTCATCAGCCAGCGACTTAGCTAAAAAATAGCCTGCGCCTGCACCAATGATAGGCACATCGGGTTTCAGGTGTTTTAAAACAGCCGTCTTCAATTGGCACAATTGTGCCGCCCTGCATGAAAATGCCAGCTGTATCCAAACATCCATGGGCTTATCTTCCAGGTCGTAGCCGACCATACGTGCGAGCCTGCGCGCTGATTCTTGCTGACTTTTGCCTTTTCCATCGGCGGTTTCAGCCATATCGGCTGATTCATCCAGCTCGCCTGTTAAGCGATACACATCAGCCATGGTCGCGAAATACTCTGCCATCACATTGGTTTCAAATCCTGCAAACGATATTTTTTGCGCCAAAGCCATTACCGGCGTGCGAATCACACCGGTATACACCAGCGTATCCTGCTGTAAGCGGCCGGCATCCGATACTGCGGACGCTACTTCGCCGGACCGGATGGCAATAATATCGCTGGTGGTACTGCCAATATCGATTAATAAGGCATTATCGCTGTATTGCGCCAGCATACTCGCACTGGCGTGCCAATTGGTGGAGGCGATAAAGTCGGTATTCTCTGCTACTTTTTCGATAGCAACAAAACCTTTATTGGCCGCATAAAACAGGCATTGCTTACCCAATAGCTGGCAAGCGAGTTGCGCAATAGCGTTGACGCCTTGATGACGATTGGCAAACAAATCGACCAATTCGCCTGTCATGGTAACCGCATGTTGAGCGTGCTGTGGCATGATGGCAAAGGCTTTCAACACCTGATCAATCGCAAGATGCAGTGTGTCTAGGCCGCGCCATAATGGGCAAGGCACCTGCAGCGTATTCAACAATTGGCCATCCGCATCCAGCAAGACAGCTTTCAGGTGCGCGCCACCAATATCCCAACCTACTGTATGTAATTTAGACATGAATATCCACAATATGGCGCTGCAACGCGGGCCACTTAAAGTCGGCTTGCGTTAAGGCATTGATGACCAGTTGAGCCGGGTTTTGGCCCGTTGCTTGCGCCAAACCGGCATAACTGGTTGTTAATCGTGGATTAATTTCAACCACCACGATTGCATCATCGGCTTTTACAATGACATCAATGCCAATGTAGCCATTCAAATCCATTTCAGATTCGGCAATTTTTTGTGCCAATAATTCAAACTGGTCCCAAAGATGCTGCATGCCGTTTACCTGGCTGCCCGCATAATGAAAAACATTGTTTTCAATACTGATCCATTGTTTATTGCAGCTCAAAACATAGGCGCGACCTTGGTGCATCACACACGAAATACTGGCTGCGACTCCGTGCTGGTAAGGCTGAATCACGTGGTTATGGATTCTATGATTATGCGCAATCCAATCCACTACTGCATCGGCTTTTTCGATATATAGCGTATCCGCACAGCCTGCCCCGTCATTGGGTTTTACCACCCATTGACCATCTATTCCGGGCCAGTTTTCAATGGTGTAACTGGCAATGGTATGGATTTGAGCTTTGGTTAAGGCTAAGCAGGTGGCGAGTTTTTGGCTGGCCATTTCAAGCCCTGCAATCCCGCAACCCAATATCGGCTTGCCTTGCAGCACCGCCAGTTGTGTTAGCTTTTTCAGCAGGTCATCGGTTTCAGGTGCGATTAGCCATACTGCATCGGCCTGTCGAATCTGCTGCTGCCAAATATCCCACGCGTTATCATGCGCATAAATCCCAGCACAATCATCACAAAACTCAGGGCGCGCCAGCCGCGCATCAACCGTGGTGCTGATTTGATAGGGCAATTGCGATAAATCGCGCAATAGCGCATCACGCATCAACTCACCTTCCTGCACCAGGCTTGCGGGTAAATCTGCGTGATTAAAACCACCTGCTGTGATAAATTCACACACAAATATTTTTTTGATTGTTATGTCAGGCAATTCGTGCAAATTATTCCCGTAGTCGATTTAATGCAAGGGCAAGTCGTGCATGCCAAACGCGGCATCCGCAGCCAATACCAGGCCATTCAATCAAGCTTGTGTAAGGGCAGCTCGCCTTTTAGCGTGATTGATGCTTTATTGAAATTATACCCATTTCAAACCCTGTATATCGCAGATTTGGATGCGATTTTAGGCACTGGCCATCACAGTGAATTAATCGCGGAGATCAGCCAGCAATACCCTAGCCTCACCATTTGGCTGGATTGCGGCATACGCCAGGTCAACGCCCGTGCCTTATATTACGGCCATCAGGTACAGGGCAATATTCGCCCGGTGGTTGGCTCTGAAAATATTGCCAACTTACAAGATTATCGCGCCATTAGCTATGGTTGCGAAAGCCAGCATATACTATCCTTGGATTACTCTGCCACCAGCGCGATGGGTATAGCAGAACTCCATAACAGCGCGCGCTTTTGGCCGGACGACACCATTTGCATGCCACTCAATGCGGTGGGCAGTGCGCAAGGTAGCGATTTAGAGCGACTGCACACCCTGATCAAACTCAATCAGGCGCGTAAACAGCCGTCAAGACTATATGCGGCGGGCGGGGTAAGGGATATAAAAGACATACAGCAACTGCATCAACTGGGCATCACTGGCGTATTAGTCGCCAGTGCCTTGCATTCAGGCGCACTGGGCCAGGCCGACATTCATTCTTTTAAAGCTTGATTTATATTTGCTATAAAAAAAGCCCGGACAGGCCGGGCTTTTTATGCTTTAAAAACTTAAGTATTACTCAAGGTTAGCATGAATGGCACGCATGCCTTCTTCAGTTAAACCTTTAGCAAAAATGTTATCAGCAATAATCGCTTCTAAATAAATCAAGGTTGATAGTTCGAATTGCGAACCCATTGGCATCCCTTGAGTTAACGGGAAGCTGTTGTCATTACCGATTTGAATAGTCAAGTCAGCCACGTCTGCCATTGCTGATTTAGCTTTCATTGAAACCACGGCTAATTTAGCACCCACTGATTTGGCTTTTTTAACAAACGGCAATAGCGTTTCTGTACCGCCAGAACCTGATACTAAAACCAATAAATCGCCTGCCTTGATCGCCGGCGTTACAACCTCACCCACCATGCTCACGTTGTAGCCACTGTGCACCAGGCGCATGGCAAAAAAACGTGAAACCAATAGTGATCGGCCTGCACCACCAATAAAAATACGACCTGCGCCTTCCACTAACTGCATCAATTTTGCAGCGTTAGCTTTATCAGTTTCAGACAAAATTGTCGTCAAACGATCTAAAATGAGTTTTTGGCTATCCATAATTTTTCCTTCGATTTTTATAGTTAAAGATTAACTAAGCATTTGATTCAGTTTAAAAAAAATCCCGACCCATTGCTGAGTCAGGATTTTTTATTTACTCATCTCAATAATTTCTTATTGAAATAGCTTAACTTAAGCGTGAGCGATTGCAGTGATTTCAGCAGCAGAAGCAGCAGGATCAGCAGCACCGTAGATAGCAGCACCAGCAACAATGATTGTCGCGCCAGCGTCACGTACTTGTGCAGTTGTTGCAGCTTTAACGCCACCAGCAACTGAGATTTCAACGCCTAGGTTTAATGCAGCAACTAAAGCTAAGTCAGTGAATGGTGTTTGACCAGCAGCTTGTTGATCCAAACCAGTGTGAACGCCAATGATGTGCGCGCCAGCAGCAGCAACTTCTTTAGTTTTAGCTGCTTTGTCAGCAACGTTGATCAAGTCAACTTGTGCTTTTTTGCCGTATTTGTTAGCAACATCGATTACACCTTTGATAGTACCGATATCAGCACAACCTAAAACTGTACAGATATCTGCACCAGCTTTGTAGAATGGCTCAGCTTCGTAGAAGCCAGCGTCCATTGTTTTTAAGTCAACTAAGATTTTGTTGTTTGGGAATTTAGCGCGTAAAGTCTCTAATAATTTAACACCGTTGTGCTTGATGCATGGTGTACCGATTTCTAAAATGTCTACGTGTGGTGCAACTAAAGCTGCTAATGCAACTGTTGCGTCAAAATCTAATGAATCTAATGCCATTTGGGTTAAAGCCATGGTGTACTCTCCGATTAAAAATTATTATTAGTAACTAAAATTACTTAAAGTGATTGATTAATAAAAACCAATAATACTAAGAAATTGTTACAAAAATTTACTACTTTTTTACAACTAAATTGTATTGCGACTAAATTATTACGCACCTAATAAGATGCTCGCAAGGCAATAACAGCCTAGCGTTTAGTGCATTTTAAGCTGGACGCATTATATTATGCGCACAGCCTATTATTGTCAATGTTAAACCACATTTATTACAACTAAGTTACAGTTGCAAGACATATCCTATAAGACTTAACTCAGCAGGATGGCGACTTGCAAGGGACAAAAAGTTATAGTTTTGCGCTTAATGCGGCTTCCAGTTTGTTTTGATCAGCAACAAAGCCGCGGATGCCTTCTGACAATTTTTCGATTGCCATTGCATCTTGGTTTAACTCAAAACGGAACTCTGCTTCAGTCATTTTTGCAGGTGGTGTTTTAGTGGCGCCGGCATCTTTCAACACTTGCACCAATGTGCCTTCTGTTGCGGCCAAATCTTGCAATAAGTTTGGTGAAACAGTTAAACGGTCACAACCAGCCAAGGCGATCAACTCACCAGTGTTACGGAATGAAGCACCCATCACCACTGTTTTGTAACCGTGCTCTTTGTAATATTGGTAGATTGCACGCACTGAAACCACGCCTGGATCTGTTTCTTGTGTGTATTCTGTACCCGGGTTTTTCGCTTTGTACCAATCCAGGATACGGCCAACGAATGGTGAAATCAGGAATACGCCCGCTTCAGCACAAGCACGTGCCTGGCCGAAACCGAATAGCAATGTCAGGTTACATTGGATGCCTTCTTTTTCAAGAATCTCACCGGCTTTGATGCCTTCCCAAGTTGATGCTAACTTGATCAACACGCGGTCTTTGCTAATGCCAGACTCTTCGTACAGTTTGATCAATTTACGGCCTTTAGCCACCATTGCGTCCAAGTCAAAAGATAAACGTGCGTCTACTTCTGTTGAAATACGGCCTGGTACCACTTTAGTAATCTCAGCACCAATCAACACCGCTAATTTGTCAGCAGCGCTGTCAATTTGTTGCGCTTTTGTACCACCTTGTGCTTTTGCATAAGCAATCGCGGTTTCAATTAATGGAGCGTATTGTGGCAATTGACTTGCTTTTAACACTAGTGAAGGGTTTGTTGTTGCATCCACTGGTTTAACGGATTTAATCGCGTCTACATCGCCTGTATCGGCTACGATTGTGGTGATGCTTTTCAGTTGGTCTAGTAAGTTTGCCATTGTTTCCTCCTAAATTTAACTACCTATTGGTTATAAAAATTAATTTATACCGCTTATTTATAAAAATTCAACTCAATATTATAGCGCAAATCAAATTCAGAATGATTGAACAATCTACTAAATTTTAGGCCCGGCGGATTGTTAAACAATATTAAACAGCTAGGTATAGATTTGCCTTCTAGCTACAATTTGTTAGTGAATGGGGGTCAACTATGACTTATTCTGAAGAGGATATCGCCAATAATACAATGAACCTGCTGTCGGCGACCAGCACTTGGATATTGGTACGTCACCAATGGCTGATGACTAAAATGCGCAGCATACTGACGGGGGAATCTTGCCCATCGTTGATACATTTATATCAATTTGATGCCATTACGTCGGACCATTTAAACCTGCCGGATAACCTTGACCATAGCTTCAACAAAGTTAAGCAGCGCTTGGAAGTGGTCTGGGAGCAAACCGTTAAGTCGCATCACCCTTCCTCTGGCTTATCGGTGTTTGACCAACTGAACTTATTTCAAGTGCAGGCGCACCAGTTTATGCACGAGTCAAAAGAATTAAATCAACAGCTCTGGCGCGATTTCACCATGCGCGACCCGCTCACAGGCACGCTAACCAGGCTCACTCTTAAATCGACCCTGTTACAAGAAATGAACCGTAGCAAACGGCACCTGCATGACTGCTCGATTGCACTGATCGACCATAATAAATTCAAGGACATCAATGACGAATGGGGCCACCACACTGGCGATAAAGTATTGATTGTAACCGCCCAGCTTATCCAGAAAAGCCTGCGTAGCGAGGATAAATTATTTCGCTACGGCGGTGATGAGTGGCTGATTTTAATGCCGAATACCAACCGCAAAGAAGCCAATCTTATGTTGAAAAGAATTCAAAAAATCACGGCGGAGTTTCATCACTGCGCCGGTGACCAGATTAAATTCAAAAGCACATTCAATTTTGGCATATCCGAGTGCGCTCAATATGACAATGTGCATGACTGGATTGAGGCGGCCGACCAGAATTTATACAAGGCCAAGAAACGACTTTTGGCCACGCATGACAGCAACACGGCTACAAACCTTAATGCGCTTGAAAATTAAGCACCGGCAAACGTAAATTAAAGCTGGTTTGCTGGCCTATATCACTTTCTACATCAACCGTGCCATGGTGTTTTTGGGCAACGGTATGCACAAAATACAATCCTAAACCGGCGCCATCTGGCGCGGCACCCGTGTCTTTTAAGCGACTAAAGCGCTTGAATAGCTGTTTTTGTTCCTCAATTGGAATTCCTGGCCCATTATCAATCACATTTAAAACGGCTTGCTGATCAGCGTAGCGTAGCTTAATCATGACGACTGAAGACTCTGGTGCAAACTTGATGGCATTCATGACCAGGTTGAGTATCGCTCTTTGCAATAAGCCAAAGTTGCCATTCACCCACACCAAGCCATCGACGATATCTCTTTCAAGCTTGATGTTTTTCTTTAAAGCGCTTCCATAGGCATCGTCTACCGCCTGATGGGTAACGCCGGCAAGATCCAGCTCTTTAAAGTCGGCGCTACTACTCATTTCTGCACGCGAAGCCTGTAAGAAATCTTCGGCTAAATGCAAGGCTTGCGAGAGAGGCGCATATAACTTGGATTTAAGCTGTTTGTGCTCATCCAATAGCATCATGGCGCTTGCCAGTGGCGCACGCAAATCATGTGAAATAAATGCCAGCACTTCTTTGCGGTCATTTTGTAAAAAACGCAACTGCTGCCCTGCCGCACGCACCTGCTCTATGCGGTCGTCAAAGCTGTCATAACGATGCACAGGGTTATCCGTGAAATTCGATACCACGATCAAACTTTTTAAATAGGTTAATTCTTGGTCCAAATAACGCTGCGCGGCTTCCAGCTTACGCCAGCTCCAAACCGGATAAGAAATCAATATGGGCAGAAGTGCGGCAGATGGTGGAATCCAAATACTGAAAATTTTAGGCAAAACCGCTGCCAGCACACTGACAAAAACAAAATAAACCAGGGTTGAAATCAAACCTGTTAACGCCGACAATCTGGGCATCCAAATCAAGGGCAATAGCGCCAATACAATCAAAACCATCAAACCGGGCAATGTTGGCAATATATCAATCAAGCGATGATTGCGCATTGAATCAAGTACGTTGGCATGGAATTCAACACCGGCCATTGGCTGGCTGAGACCGGAAACCGGCGTTGACAGCAAATCGTTCATGCCGGAGGCGGTAGCCCCTATCAATACGATTTTATTTTTAAAGGTGTTTTTTTCAAATTCGCCTTTCAGCACTTGCACATAGGATATCGTTGAAAAATAGCCGGGAGGTCCTTTAAAGCTCACTCGCTTCTGCTGATCGCGTATTAAAGAAAAGATGTTTTTTTGCACGGCAGGTGCATGGAACTGGTTGCGGGAAGGCTGGCACGTAGCGACATTGAGTACCGCTTGCGAAAAGTGCTGCCACACCGGAGCACCAATGCCTTCAAACAAATACACGCTACGTGCAATACCATCTTCATCCAGCACCGCATGTACACGTCCTAAATCAGCCGCTTGTGCGGTTAGATTGGGCAAAGGCAAGGTTTCTATCAATTGGCCATTGACGCGGGTTGTTTCCAGCAAGATAGGCAACACCACATTTTTTGCCTGCCCAATCGCGCTTGCTAATGCGCTATCGGCATTTTTATTGGTCTGCTCTGGTTCAGAGAAAATAACATCCAAACCGATTGCCAGGGTATTTTCTTGTTTGAGCCGGTTGATTAAATCGGCATGGACTTGCCTAGACCAGGGCCAGCGCCCCAGCTGTGACAAGCTATTTTCATCAATCGCCACAATCACAATATCGGCGGGTGCCGGGCTTTGATAGAGCTTCTGGCCGATATCGAACAGCACATTATCCACCCGAGAAAGCAGATGCGTTGTGTGCAAAAACACAACCAGAAACAGCAAAATAAGGGCTGTTGATAAATAATCGTTAAAGCGAATACGTTTCACAGGCGCATTTCACAAAATAGATACGGTTAGTTTACTACTATGAACCTGTAAAGAATAATTAAGCATGCCCTCAAACACACAGGCACAAGCTTAATGCTTATTTAAGGCGGGAAAGCGTCAAATTCGCTGATGGATTCGGGCCCTGCTATACCTTCCCTATCGACTAGGCGTATGCGCAAGGTTTGCGTGCCGTATTCGCGCAGTAAAAAGTTGAACCGGCCTTGCAAATCAGCGGCTTTCCAGACATTTTTTTGGTTATTGCGGTTATTATCCAAAGCAGCTTCATAAGTAAAACCGTCCGGTGGGTTCACCATATCGACAAACACGCGGTTTTGCGAAATGGTTGCCACCAAGCCATTGATATCAAGCGCAGGCGGTTTGGGCTTATAGGTAAAATGCGTTGCTAACGAGTATGGGCCTTGATCCGCACCGTCTACACTGGCAATACGCCAGAAATATTGGCCTTGTTGCAAGGGCGCTGTCATTGCCCACTCATTACTAGCCACTTTCTGGCTATATAAGGGCTGTTTAAATTGCGCATCTTTTGCAAATTCAACAAGGTAGGCGTCAGCATTTTGTACTTGAGTCCAGCGCAAAACTGGCTGGGAATCAGTAATCACCGATGAAGTGGCCGGATAGGTCAATGACGGTGCAAACGGTTGCGTATTTACCGTAAACACATGCCCGGTATCATAGCCTTCAAATCCCAGAAGATCTTTGGCGCGTACTTTTAAAACGTATTGACCGTCCGGCAAATTGTTAAAAGTTAAGCGGTGATTATTACTCGTATGTTCCGCAAACAACGCTTCTGACGATGACGCCTGATAAACGTTACCCACCCAGCCCACAGCACGCTCTTGTGCCGGCATTTCAAACTGGACCGGCAATGATTGAAATTGCACCGGTAATGTTGTGGTCACTGGTGCCGGCAGTAGCGGCACCGGAATTAAAGGCGCACGACCTTCTTCAGATAAGCTGCCAAAGCCTTTATCCACTTTTACTTCGTGCCCTGCGGCTGACAACACCACTTGCCCTTCAAGCGTTTCTTGGCGGGTTATTTTGGGTTCGGTAGATACCCTAAAGTCGGTTCCCCGCACGGCAGCTACCGCTGTCGGGGTAAAGATTTGCATGTTGTTGCTAGGCAGGTGTTGCGGATTGGCTTTAATGGCAACACCACCTTGCTGCAGGCGCAACTTGGTATCGACCATGCCACCGCCGCTGTACATGCTAAGCGTATCCAGTTTTAAAACAGAGTTGGGTTGCATCATCACAACGGACCCATCAGCGAATCGAATCTGCAGGGTACTTTTTGCCGCCGTTTGAAGTTCCGCACCCATATCCAGCTGCTGGCCGATTACTACCGACTGCCTGGATTGATTGGGAGAGACCTGATACACCTCTCCCACTGCGGCCATAATGGTTGCCTGCGCTGGCGCTTGTTTAACCAGGTACAAAGGCACGCGCAATTTACTGGCAATCGGCATGCGGTATGGGTTTTTTACATGGTTGAGCTTTTGCAGGATTCGCCAATCCTCAGGGTTGGTGAGGTGGCGTTTGGCAAAATGAATCAAGGTGTCTTTTGGACGTACACTGTAAATCCACTCTGGCCCGGTTTCTGCCGCCAATAATGGCTGATGACAGGCTGGTATCAACAATGCCAGCAATACCATTTTGTGAATGATAGTGTTAGGTCTTGGCGTAAGTGTTTGCTGATGGTTAGTCGTCATTTTAGCTGTACTCCATGCAGATTGCGATGAATACTTAAATCAAACGCTCTAAGCGATAGCCTTGATGATAAACAGAAATTAATCGCCAACCATACTGTGGCAATAAATGTAATTTATTACGTAAATGACTCACATGTACATCAATCGTACGCGTATCGATATCGGGCGTTGTGCCCCACACTACTTTGGTTAAATGCGCACGTGACAGCAAAACATCCACACGGCTGAAAAAGTACAAGGCAAGCTCTGTCTCTTTTTCAGTCAGTTTGATGGCATTGCCTAAAATCGAAAATTTGCGTTTGGCAAAATCAACCATTAAATGGCCGTAATCCTCAAAATCCACTGCAACTTTTTGTGGGTTTGCCCTGCGATGCAAGGCTTTAATCCTGGCATTCAAGATATTAATGCTGGGTGGCTTAACAATGTAATCATCAGCGCCAGCCTCAATTATCTGCACGATGTCTTCTTCAGCGTCGTGCGCCGTTAAAAATATAACAGGCGGGATATTACCCCTTAGCTTAAGACTGGAAAGCACTTCCGGCCCACTCATATCTGGCAGTTCCCAGTCAAAAAGGCATAAATCAAATGATTCGCTGGCCACGGCTTTTAAACAATCACGTCCAGTTAAAAAATGCTGTACGTCATGTCCTGGCGCGCTTAAGGCGTGGATTATTTCATCTGCAAAGTTTTGGTTATCTTCTAAAAACGCTATTTTCATCGCTAGCCTTTATAAACGACCTTATCAATCGTTTTGTTTTAATAATTAATTAAACGCATATGCAAACAAACTGGCTACCGTTAAATCGGCGCTAGTGCCAGGATTAATCTGTTTTTGCTTCAATTCATTATCCCATGCCAGCAGCTTGGCTTGATATAGCTTGGGGTTGCCTGAAATGTTAAAAATTGTTAAATGCTTTTTGGCTTGTTGCTGAATATCGCTGGCGAGCGTTTCGCCATATTTACGTAAAAGATGAGAATCAGGAAAAATCGCCAAGAAGGTCAAATACACCTGCGTGGTTAACCAAGCAGGCTTTTTGTCTTCTGCCGACATTTGCAATATAGGCAATGCCAAATTAAAAATTGCATCAAAATTATTGCGGTATTGCGCCGCAATACTGTCTCGACAAGCGGCAGCCTGCATGGCTTGCAGCAAAGTGCAATCGGCAGGTTGATGCACATCATGCTCGTAGGCCGTGCCAAGACCGGCAGGCCTGGCCAGGTTAATGGCTTGGAAAGCCAGGTTGGCATCATCAACCGTGGTTTGCTGCAACACGGTTTTTAACCGTTCCAGCAAGCTACCTGGGCTTACCATCAACGCAGCGTGTACCAAGGGGGCACAAAGTAAAATAATGCCTAAATTAGTATTGCAGGCGACGGCTTTTTGGGTGGCTTGTACGCTGTACAAAATGCGCTGGCCCAGGGTTAGATCAGGCAAGGCAATTACACTGGCTACCGCTTCTGCACTTTTAATAAAGTCGTTTACAGTCATGCCATGGCCATCTGCAAAAATATGCACATTACCCGGCTTTAACGCTTCAAGCTCAGCAAGGCAAGCCGCCTTAAAAAACTGGCTTACTTGTTGGTGCCTGAATTGTAAGTTGTCATGCGCCATTTTTTTACGCTTTGTTTTGGGTATATTATTCCTAATTAATACAAGTTTAAAGAGGGCGTAAACAGTTATCTGCTAACATCTGTGCAATATTGATGTCGGCGATATTTTGCAAGCCGCGCCAGGCAGGAATGCTATTGACTTCCAGCACGTAGAGTTCGCCTTTTTCATCACGGATAATATCCACGCCGCAGTATGCTATGTCTAATGTTTTAGCCGCCTGCACCGCCAAGTCTGAAATATCCGCACCATCAACCTTATCGCATTTGGCACCAAGCGCCACATTGTGCAGCCAGTCTTCACCTTTGCGGCGCATGGCAGCGATTGCCTTGTTATTAACGACAAACACGCGGTAGTCATGGGCGGCTTTGATAAAGGTTTGCAGGTAAAAAACACCGTCCACATATTTATCCATTGGCAAAGGTAACGATGCATCGACCAGCCTGACACCCTGCCCTTGTGAGCCGAATAGAGGCTTAATCACCAGTGCTTGCTGCTGCCTAATTACGGCGTGCGCTGCTTGCCGTGATTCGCATACCCAGGTGCGTGGCGTCTTAATGCCTGCCTGATGCAATAAAAAACTGGTCATGCCCTTGTCTACCGTGCGTTCGATTGCCTTGGCATCGTTATAGACCAACACATTCTGCATCTTCAGCATATGCAGCACATTTAAGCGCGTGGTAACTTGTTGCAAAGTGCCGCCTGCAATACCGCGCACAAAAGCAATTTTGGGTAATTCATCAAAATGGGGGATTTGAATACGTGGTGATTGAAACGACAAATCAATTACGCAGTCTCGTAATGAAACAAAAACAGCTTCTACACCGCGATTAGCAAAGGCATTGGCTAACTGCGCACCATGCCAGCCACCTTGTGTTTGCACTTCATCCGTGAATATGGGGATACGCATTTAAAATAGTCTTACGCGCAAAACAATCAGGCACCAAATGATAGGTCGAGTAATGCCTCATCAAATGCCCCTGCAAAATAGCTATTGCCGCTGGTTAGATTGGTAATAGTCACTTTTGCAGGCGAAAACAATAGCGGATCGATCTGATAAAAATCCATATTCACCGCTTTAAACACCTGGGCAAATGGCTTGCCATAATCTTTTGAAGCGCTACTGGGCAAATCTGCAGCCAATTGCTTGGCGGCTTCATCGCTGCATTGCACGAACAATTGCACAAACCCGCCAAACAAAATCGCGTCATTGGTACGTCCCATGCCTGTTAAAAAATCCGGGCTAGACGGCGGTAACGGCGCACTGGCTATGCCGTCCACTAATTGATGTAACGGGAAATGCAGCGTATGCAGTTTATGCAGGGCGACTTCCAACACGCGCGCCACGATTTGCACGGTGCCGGCAAGGCTACGCGTCGGGGTTAAAATAAAGGTCAGGTTTTCAGGTTTAATTTGTGTGTCGCGCGCGACTTTTTCAATCACTTCTGTGGGCGGGATTTTGTCGGTTTCCAGAACCAGCACCGATTTTTCAGCCGCGTCTTTATATTGCAGGTCTTTAAATAGATCCTCGCGCTGCGCGATACTGCGCGCAGGGCCGGAGCCCAGTGAAAAAAACTTTTCATGGCTGAGTGCCCAGCCTGCATACTGGCTGCCCAAACAGGCTAATACAGGTTTATTTGCAGTGACTTGCACACCCGTGGGCCAATGCTGAAATGGCAACTGTTGCGTAAAGGCCACCTGCCCCAAGCCGCCCATGCAGATTTCTGCAATACGCCGCCCTGCCTCTAATCCACCTATGGCTTCAATTCCCGCATCAACAATAGTTGCGCCGGAAATGTGCTTGTTAATGCCCAGATTCAGCGTATTGGCATCATTGATTAGCGCTTCTACTAAAGGCTGCGATAATTGGTTAACACTTATTTGTTTGGTAGGCTGCATAGCATTTTTTATGGTGTAGAAATGGAAACTGATTTTAAGGGTATCACAGGCTGGCCGCTCTATCTAACACCTTTTGCTTGGCTAGTTTTGCCGTGCGCGCTTCAGCGGTAACGCTGCAAATAGGCATGCCTTTGGGTATCACGCTATTGGTTTGCGGAATATCACACACATATTCTGGCCAATCCATATCCAACGGTACTTTGGCAACTTGATTGGCATAGATAATCTGCATTGCCCGCGATTGCTGATCGACAACCGGCCAATCAGTCAACGGCCCCAAAAAAGCCGCTACGTGCGATGCAAACAAATTGCCGCGTTTGGCGGCATATAAACCCACAGAGGCACTTAAGCGCGGGTTGATTTCCAGCATATATACGTTATTGTCTTGCACGATGCAATCACAGCTATTGAGGCCTTTTAAAGCCAGTTTTTCAGTGATTGCTGCTACAAAGGCAAGCAATTGATGTTGCACGATTTCGGGTAAGTTGACCTGGCTTACTGCACCGCCAAAGCGATAAGGCGACAGCAAGGTTGGGCTGCACCATTGCTCATTAAAACCCAATATCAGCGCTTTGCGTCCATCTGCCAAAAACAAACATGAAACAGGCATACCCGCTTGCTTTTGCTGATAATACACATTTTGTGTTAGCGGAAAATCAAGCGAGTTCAACGGCTTTAGGTTTAAGGGCAGCAAGGTTTTAATATGCTCACCACCGCTGGCGCCCACTGTCTTTTGCAGCCAGCCTAAAGTGTTGCTGGGCTTTTGCACCAGCGTTTTAGGATATGGCATGGCCAATTGTTCGCATAGCGCAAAAAAAGACTGTGGCTGTTTACACTGCGCGATGACGTCTGCATTGTTGCCAATAATGGGCAATATAAGCGCTATTTTATTGAGCAAATCAGGCTGCGCCTCAAAACCTGCGCCATAGGCAAAACCAACACAATTATTTAATATCGCTTGGTGTTGTTTTAATTTATCCAAGGCGGATAAAACTTGCCTGGCATCAAACTGCCCATCTTTAATGTCGATTTGAATGACTTTGCAGGCTAAGGCTTTTGTATCAACATCAGCAAAAGCATCCAAAGCAATCACCTTATAACCAGCGCCTACTGCCGCTTGTACATAGGCACGGCTGGAAATGGCCGCAATAACAATCGTCTCAGTCACAAAAGCCAGGCTGACACTAAGCTATAATGGCTCTGGCAATATCAAATGCATGGTTGTAAGCAAGATGCACAGGGTGCTCTGCATCCAACATTTGCTGCAGCATCGATTGTTGGGTCTTGTATTTCAATTGACCAATCGCCAACGCGCCCAGACCACTGATTTGCGTATCAGCAATCAATTGTCCGTCGCTCATCACATCCACACCGGCTGCGCCAGAAGGCGCTACTGCATTCACATCCGCCACAATATTAAGTGTTTTAGACGCATTAAAATGCGCATGATCCAATACTCGAACGCCTGCCGCGGCGGCGCAGATGGCCACCGTAGCGTTTTGTAGAATCTGTGTTTTCTTGGCGTCATCCGTACCATCCACCACCTGCAAACTCAAGCCATATTTCGCTTGCAAATCGGCGGCGTAATGCTGCATTTGCGCTAAATCTTTATGCGCCACCAATTGCACGCTTGCGCCTAACGATGCCGCGATCAAGGCGGCTGTGCTGCCAACCGTGCCGCTTGCCCCGAAAATTGCAATGGTCTGTGCCGCAAGCGTTTGCTGCTTGTTTTTGAGCAAGGCATCAATTTTGGCCAGCATGGCTGCCGCTGTGGTAAATGCGCCTGATGGGTCTGCAAATGTGGGTATTTCAAACGGTGTGAACATGGCGTTTTTAGCCGCCTGCTGCATGGTGAGTGCCAAGTGAATATCGCGTCCGCCGATAAATACGGCCTCACGCTTCACACCGGATGGGCTACGTGAAAAAATGGCATCCTGCGTTAAGGCAGCCACCTCATCCAAGGCCACATTGGTATAGGGCATGATTTTGTCAAAACCCGCGTCATACGCCATATTCACGTCAAATGGGCTGGCGTTTTTTGCGGCAGTGATTAAATGTAATATGGAAACTTTTTGCATAGTGATGGGCTTTAAAATAGGTAAGGTAAGATTAACTTAAGCTTATGCTGGCGCCTGTATTTTTAGCACGCATGAGTTGAAAATGTAAACCGCTCGATAAAAACTGCTGCTGTAGTTGATTTAGCATCGCATTTGCACGAGTTTCGTCCTCAAACACCGCAAATCCGGTTGGGCCCCAAGAACTTTGACCTGCGCAAATAATACCTTGCTGATTTAAATAATTGAGCACTTTTGCCACTTTAGCACTTTTATAGTGCCCGCCCTGCGCACTGGAAAAATACTCACCTGTAGCCAGCTGCAGCGCATGGATCGCTTGTGAAAATTGCATGTAATCATGCTCAATAAGCGCAGGCAAGGCTTGCATAAGCACGCTATGGCTTAAATGCCGTGCAGTCGCCAGATCGGCGCGCGGCAAGGTATCAAAAGCCTGCAATTCCGCATCCCCAAATACGCCTTGGTCGCTATGATCAAATATCAGCAATATCGGCCATTGTTGCGGGAAGTCATGGCGCGCAATGATTGGCGGAATCTGCGCGCTATTTTTAGGCTGCACACTTCTGCCGCCATCCAGCACCAAACCGCCCTGTTCAAAAGTGCCTATGCCGATACCCGAGCGACGACCCCTGCTGCTCATGCTGGCCAATTGCGCGGTACTTAAATTTAACTTGAATAAAGCATTGATAGCGCCACCTATCGCTAAAGCCATCTGAGTACCAGAGCCTAAGCCTGCGTGTTCAGGAATGCTCTCTTGCACATGGAGTGAAAAATGAATATCAGCTTTTAAGTGCTTTTTGATATTTTCAACAATTTTGACGACACATTCGTGATTTTTCGCCTCAATTAACGTTTCTTTACTCTTAATAATGCTTAATCGCGTTTGTGGTCCTTGCAAAGCCACACCCATGCTGCCAAACAATCGACCTTGGCTACCATTCAAGTCAATAAAGCCTAAATGCAAACGCGCACTGGTTGCTACTATGACTTTCTGATGCTGCATTTTTTCAGGAATGATGGGATTGAGAAGGCTCATGGTAATGCTTGATTATATTGCACTCGACTATTTTCTATTATTTTAGCTTAAACCAGTAAAATTATGACAATTAGCCAAATTTAGCCCTGTTGGACTACTGATGTAACGTGACATTAACAACCTATTTTGGCACAATACTAAACATAAACATTTAAAAAAATAAATAGTGCTGGTACATGTAAAGCACTATTCAATCTAAATCTTCTGCAAAAATTAAGGGATTCAGCATGTCAGTAGCTCACGTAGTTCCATTTGAACAGCTCCGCAATACAGATGTAGGCTCAGTTGGTGGCAAAAACGCTTCATTAGGCGAAATGATTTCACAATTAAAGGCAAAGGGTGTGCGCGTGCCGACAGGCTTTGCAACAACTGCACATGCATTCCGTGAGTTTTTAGCGCAAGACGGTTTAGATAAAAAAATCAACGACTTGCTAGACGTGCTCAATGCTGACGACACGCAAGCCTTAGCTATTTGCGGCGCAAAAATTCGTGGCTGGATAATGGATGCAGAGTTTCCACCCGCACTAAATGCGGCAATTGCTGAAAACTATGCCCGTTTGACCGATAACTCTGCTGCCGGCACTACCTTTGCGGTGCGTTCATCCGCAACGGCAGAAGATTTGCCAGACGCTTCTTTTGCTGGACAGCAGGAAAGCTTTTTGAATATTCATGGCCTGGATAACATTACCCATGCCATCAAGGAAGTATTTGCTTCTTTGTATAACGACCGCGCCATTTCATACCGCGTACACAAAGGCTTTGTGCATGCCGATGTGGCCTTATCGGCCGGCGTACAGCAGATGGTGCGTTCTGACATCGGCTGTGCCGGTGTGATGTTTACCATTGATACCGAATCAGGCTTTAAGGATGTGGCGTTTATTACTTCTTCTTACGGCCTGGGCGAAACAGTGGTGCAAGGCGCAGTCAATCCGGACGAATTCTATGTACATAAACCATTATTAGCGCTTGGCAAGCCAGCGATTATCCGCCGCACCATGGGTTCCAAACTCATCAAAATGGTGTTTTCAGATGCGACACAAGCGGGCAAAAGCACCAATACGGTCGATGTTGATCCTGCGCAATCTGATGTCTATTCATTATCGGATGCTGATATCCTGGAATTGGCCACCTATGCCATGACCATTGAAAATCATTATGGCTGCCCAATGGATATCGAGTGGGGCAAAAATGGCTTGGATAACAAGTTGTACATTTTGCAAGCGCGTCCAGAAACGGTTAAATCGCAAGAGTTGCTAAACAACGTAACCGAATCATACAAACTGCAAAAACATTCGGCCAAGCCTTTGGTGGCAGGCCGTGCAGTGACACAAAAAGTGGGCGTTGGCCCTGTTAGAATCGTGCTGGACCCTGCGCAAATGCATGAAGTGCAACCGGGCGATGTACTGGTTGCGGACATGACTGACCCAAACTGGGAGCCGGTAATGAAGCGCGCCGCGGCTTTGGTTACCAACCGTGGTGGCCGTACCTGCCACGCAGCGATTATTGCGCGCGAATTAGGTATTCCGGCGATTGTTGGTTCAGTCAATGCAACCGATTTATTGCGTGAAGGTGAAATCGTGACCGTTTCTTGTGCCGAAGGCGAAACGGGTTTTGTTTACCATGGCGCGCTGGATTTTGAAGTTTCAACCCAAGCCAATAGCGCACTGTCAAAACCACCGTGCAAGATCATGATGAACGTTGGCAATCCTGATATGGCATTTAGCTTTGCGCAAATTCCAAACGATGGCGTCGGTTTAGCGCGCCTTGAATTTGTGATCAACAATATGGTTGGCATTCACCCTAAAGCGATTTTAAATGTGGACGCAATGCCAAAAAGCATTCAAGACACGATCAAAAGCCGTGCGCGTGGCTACGCCTCACCTAAACAATTTTATATCGACAAGGTCGCCGAAGGCGTGGCAACCATTGCCGCTTCTTTCTACCCGAAACCGGTAATTGTGCGCACCTCTGATTTCAAATCAAACGAGTACAAAAAACTGGTTGGTGGCGATATCTACGAACCGGATGAAGAAAACCCGATGATTGGTTTCCGCGGCGCGGCGCGTTACATGGCAGAAGACTTTAAAGAGTGCTTTGCCATGGAATGTACTGCCATGAAAAAGGTGCGCGACGAAATGGGCTTAACCAACGTAGAACTGATGCTGCCGTTTGTGCGCACGCTGGATGAAGCCAAAGCGGTAACAGACATCATGGCGGCCAATGGCCTTAAACGGGGCGAAAATGGCCTGCGCTTAATCATGATGTGTGAGATTCCATCTAACGCACTACTTGCAGAGCAATTCCTGGAGTATTTCGATGGCTTCTCAATCGGCTCTAACGATTTAACCCAATTAACGCTGGGCATGGATAGAGACTCTGGCATCCTGGCCGATGGTTTTGATGAGCGTAACGATGCGGTTAAAGTATTGCTTAAAATGGCGATCAGCACCTGTAACCGTTTGGGTAAATACGTGGGCATTTGCGGCCAGGGCCCTTCTGACCACCCTGACTTTGCAGAATGGCTGGTAGCAGAAGGCATACAGTCAATTTCCCTTAATCCAGATACTGTGGTTGCGACTTGGCAACGTCTGACTAAAAAATAATAGGCGGTTTTTCAAATGGATCACCGTACTGTATTTTTTATTTCTGACGGCACCGGCATAACAGCTGGTGCCCTGGGCAAGCTGCTGGAACATTTTCCACGCACCAATTTTAAACAAGTACGGCTGCCATTTACCGACACCTTGGATAAAATCAAGCTGGCCAAAAATGCCATACTAGAAGCGACCGAAGAAGACAATGCCCGGCCGACAGTGATTATGTCGCTTGGCAATATTGAGCTACGCAACTGTTTAAAACAAGCCAATGCTTATTTTATCGATTTGTTTACCGCTTTTATCGATCCACTTGGCGAAGAGCTGAACCAAAAGCCGCTCACAGGCGCAGGCATTGCGCATAGCGTGATGGGCACGAATTACCATGAGCGTATGGAAGCGATCAATTTCACGCTTAACCATGACGATGGCATGACCAACTCTGGCCTGGATGAAGCACAAGTCATTTTAATCGGCGTTTCACGTTGTGGCAAAACGCCAACCAGCATCTACTTGGCCATGCAGTTTGGTATCAAAGCGGCTAACTATCCGCTGATTCCTGAAGATTTTGAGCGTGGTACCCTGCCAGAAGTGCTGTATAAACATATTGACAAGATTTTTGGCTTAACCATTAAGCCGGAACGCCTGCACTCCGTGCGTTCAGAACGTCGACCCGATAGTTTTTACGCCTCGCTGGAAAATTGCCGCAAGGAAATCGCCACCGCTGAAAACCTGATGCGTACCAGCAACATCACTTGGGCAGATTCTACCAGCCGCTCAATTGAAGAACTTTCAGCGATTATTTTACAAAAGATTCGCCAGCCTAAAAAACAAGCGGCTTAGTGAGTGATTCATCAATTAAAAAAGAGGCTAATGCCTCTTTTTTAATTTTCTCTATGGATGCAAACTATTTTAAAAATGGTTTTATCTTGTTAAAAATCTCAGCAGACTCAGGCGCAACGGTACTTTCAAACGCATACACCTGCTTGCCACCTGGCAAAATCACGTATTTATAAAAATTCCACATCGGTGCCTGGCCCGATTTGGCAGCTAGTTGCTTGTAAAAAGCATTCGCATTGGCGCCTGATACCGCGCTTTTAGATGTCATTGGAAAATTCACGCCATACGTTGCCTTGCAGAAGTCACCAATTGCCTTATCCTCGCTTAATTCCTGCTTAAAATCATTTGAAGGAAAGCCAATAACCAGCAACCCCTGGCTTTTATGCTTTTTGTATAAACCTTCCAGTGCCTCAAACTGTGACGCAAATCCGCATTTGCTGGCGGTATTCACCACTAAAATAGGCTTGTCCTGATAATCGCAAAGATTAATTTGCTCACCTTGCAGGGTCTTATACTGGTGATTATAGAGCTCTGGGCAACTCGCTGCATTTGCCAGCAGGCTGGCGCTCAATACCAGCAGGCCCAACACTGTAGACGATAGGGTTTTCTTCATGTTTTGTTTATCCTTTGAACTCTAATAAAGCAATTGAAAATACAGTCAATTAAAACAGCCCAAGAGATGGACTTAAATCAGATTGATTGGTTCGCCCAAACAGCAATTCAAACAAAAACCTAACTTAGCACGTGATGCAGCAAGCCCACCACGGCAAAAATACCGATCAATTGCATGGTGCCAAGCTTGAATTTAAACAATAACAATGCCGCAAGCAGAGTCGCAGCGCATGCAAACCCGTCAATATTCGCAAGAACATCATTAGGCACCAATCCATCCGGCCAAAAAATATGCGTGGCAAAAAACAAGGCCAAGCTCATGATGACGCCAACCACAGCAGCGGTAATCGCACTCAATGGCGCCGTCAGTTTTAAGTTATTTTGTGTGGATTCAATAAATGGCGCGCCAACCAATATAAACAAGAATGAGGGCAGAAATGTGAAGAATGTGACGACACAGGCGGCAATAATGGCCGATATCAATGCACTTTCAGCGCCCATAAATGGTTGTGTCCAGCCACCAACAAACCCCACAAAAGTGACCACCATGATTAAAGGCCCTGGCGTGGTTTCGCCCAAAGCCAAGCCATCCATCATTTGCGGCGCCGTCAGCCACTGGTAATGCCCTACTGCGCCTTGAAACACATAGGGCAATACCGCATAGGCTCCGCCGAATGTGAGTAGCGCCGCTTTAGTGAAAAACCAGCCCATATGCGTCAGCGTTGCATCCACGCCAAAATACATGATGATCAGCAACATGCTTAATAACCAGATTGAAACGCCGATCACAATCAGTCGCAGCATTTTTTTAAAGTTAAAAACAGCATGCGCAGGTGGCGGCGTAACGTCATCAATCAAGGCTTTGCCGTAATATTGCTTTGCAGCGGCATGCCCTGCACTGTCAGCCAACAGACCAGGCTTGATATGATGTACAAGTAAGCCGATCAGCGCGGCACTAACGACAATAATCGGAAAAGGCAAATTCAAGATAGCGATCGCCACAAACGAGGCAAAGGCAATTGACCACAACAGCTTGTTTTTCAGGGCGCGCAGGCCAATTCGGTAAGCCGCGAATAACACAATCGCCACCACGGCAGGCTTGATTCCGTACAAAATCCCTGCAATCGCTGGCACATTGCCAAATCGCATGTACACATAGCTTAATGCCGTTAAAATAAATAAGGATGGCAATACAAAAAGCGTACCGGCCATTATTCCGCCCTTTGTCCGATGCAGCAGCCAGCCGATATAAATCGCTAATTGCTGCGCCTCTGGCCCTGGCAACACCATGCAATAGTTGAGTGCATGTAAAAAACGCTTTTCTGAAATCCAGCGCTTATTTTCAACCAAGTCCTGGTGCATGATGCTGATTTGCCCGGCTGGGCCGCCAAAACTCACAAAACCCAATTTAAGCCAATACCAAAAGGCTTGTTGAGGCGATGGCGCAGCAATTACTTCATCCATTAAAGATTCATTTACTAATGTATTGTTATCTACCATATTACTTTAATTAAAGTTTGTTAAGTCATGATTTAATTACATATTATTTTGGAACAATTACACTTTATTTACAGTTTTTTAATAATGTTGCAATAACTGATCCATATAATAGTTATATCAAATTGTTTATATATAATTTTTTTAACTATTTAATTGAGAAATCATGAAACTGAACACATTTACCCTCGCATTGGCTATGACTTTTGCTTCTTTATCTGCTGCTAATGCATGTGAAACCGTTATGGGCGGCTGCTCTAAAGTGGAAACACATGACACTTCATCCCATATGAAATCACAAATCGTGAATCAAGTGACGCATCCAGTTGCCGCTCCAGCCCAGGCAAGCAACGCAAGCAAAGTTAAAAGCAACTCAAAACAAGCCAAGGGCTCTGGTAATTTGATTCAAGCTATTAATAAAACCGTATTGAAATAATGATGATAAGTGCCAGTTTATATTAAAATAAATTGGCACTAGTCGTTACAAATCGCTGAAAAGCCAAGCTGCGTAAGCAAGCGACAAATAACTAATCTGGGATAACTAAGATAGTGGCGGAGAGAGAGAGATTCGAACTCTCGACAGGGTAAACCCTGTGCCACCTTTC
>JAZKEN010000021.1:0-19702 GCA_040387035.1 Pseudomonadota bacterium
TCAGTGCTTTTGCTGATTACAGTTGGAATTTCCCAGAGCCAGTAACCCCAATGGCCTTAGATACCTTGCATGTGCATAATAAATTTATGCTGATCACAATGGTTATCTTTGTTGTTGTGTTGGCTATCATGATTTATTCAATTTTTGCACATCGCAAAAATAAAGGCTATAAAGCTGTAGCAGACAAAGCCCCATCAACCGCAGTAGAGATTTTTTGGGTATTGGTTCCATTCGTGATCTTGTTGCTGATCGACTTTGTGATTATGGGTATTCCTGCTTATCACAGCGTGGTGATGATGGAAGATACACGCGACAAGGCAACCATGGTGATTAAGGTCACCGGTTCACAATGGCGCTGGCAATATGAATACTTAGACGGTGATGCACAAGGCATCAAATTTGTTAGTAATCTAACCACTACCGCTGATGAACAACACAATGCCGCAGAGAAAAAAGAAAACTACCTATTAGAAGTGGACAACCACTTGGTGTTACCGGTAGGTGAAAAAGTACGTATCTTAATGACGGCTTCTGATGTATTGCACAACTGGTGGGTGCCGCAATTCGGTTCTTCACGCGTAGCCGTGCCTGGTTTTATTCGTGAAACATGGGTGCAAGTGGATAAAGCGGGTACATACCGCGGTCAATGTAAAGAGTTATGCGGTAAAGGCCACGGCTATATGCCGGTAGTGGTTGATGCAGTACCGATGGAAGAATACAAAGTTTGGGTTGCCGCTAAAAAAGCTGAACTTGCAAAAGCGGGCGAAATCAAAGAAATGACGAAGGATGATTTGGTTGCTCAAGGTAAAGGCGTATACGAGAAAAACTGTGCAGTATGTCACCAGGTAAATGGTGCTGGCCTGCCACCGGCTTTCCCGGCTTTAACCGGTAGTGCTGTTGCTGTTGGTCCAATCTTTGGCGCTGATGGCAAATACTTGAAAGATAGTCATTTAGACCGATTGCTCAATGGTAAAGGCGTTATGCCAGCATGGAAAGCAACTTTAAATGATACTGAAATTGCTGCAGTGATTACTTATGAGCGCCAGGCGCTTGGTAATGCGGCAACAGTTGACCCGATTGTACAGCCGGCGCAAGTGCAAGCGGCGCGTCAATAGTTTATTGTTGATTTATTTGTTGAAATTAAGGTAATTAGGAGAACGCTATGAGTACAACAACGGTAGCACATGATGACGTACATCATGATCATCCATCGGGAATTATGCGTTGGCTGACAACAACCAATCACAAAGATATCGGTACGATGTATTTGACCTTTTCTTTGGTGATGTTTTTGGTGGGTGGTGCAATGGTATTGGGCATTCGTGCCGAATTGTTCCAACCAGGTTTGCAGTTAATGAACCCTGATTTTTACAACCAGTTGATCGGTGTGCATGCATTGATTATGATTTTCGCGGCGTTAATGCCTGCGGCTACTGGCTTTGCTAACTGGATGATCCCGCTACAAATCGGCGCGCCGGATATGGCCTTGCCGCGTTTGAATAACTGGGGTTTCTGGCTACTGCCACCTTCAGCTATCCTGCTAACACTACCGTTCACACTTGCCTTGTTTGGCATCGGTGATGGCGCGATTGCAACCGGTTGGACATTCTATCCACCCTTGTCTGTGCAAGGTGGTATTGGTGTTGACTTCGCCATTTTCGCAGTCCACTTGTTAGGTGTTTCTTCAGTAATGGGTTCAATCAACATTATTGTGACCTTGTTCAATATGCGCGCACCTGGCATGACATTAATGAAAATGCCAATGTTTGCATGGGGCTGGTTGATTACGGCTTTCTTGTTGGTAGCCACTATTCCGGTATTAGCTGGTGCGGTAACCATGTTATTAACAGACCGTCACTTCGGTACGCACTTCTTTGATGCGGCTGGTGGTGGTGACCCGATCATGTTCCAACACTTGTTCTGGTTCTTCGGTCACCCTGAAGTGTATATTTTGTTACTGCCGGTATGGGGTTTCATTCCACAAATCTTACAAACATTCTCACGCAAACCAATGTACGGCTATAAAGCGCAAGTGTACTCACTATGGGCGATTGGTGCTTTAGCGGTGGTTGTTTGGGCGCATCACTTCTTTACTGCAGGTATGCCTGTGCCAGCCTTGCTTTACTTTATGTACAGCACCATGGCGATTTCACTACCATTAGCCGTGTTGTTCTTCTGCTGGATCAAAACCATGTGGAAAGGCTCAATGACATTTGAAACACCAATGCTGTTTGCAGTGGGTTGGATCATCTTATTCGGTATCGGTGGTTTAACAGGTTTAGTGTTAGCCGACGTTGCTGCGGATGCGCAATACCATAACAGTTACTTTGTTGTAGCGCACTTCCACTACACACTGTTTGCTGGCGGTATCATGGGTATCATGGCTGGCGTGTATTACTGGTTACCAAAAATGACGGGTAATATGTACGACGAGACTTTAGGTAAATGGCATTTCTGGTTAACTGCAATTTCATTTAACCTGACATTTATCCCGCAATTCTTCGTTGGTTTAGCCGGTATGCCACGTCGTATTCCAGACTATGCATTGCAATTTGCTGAATTCAATATGATTTCATCTATCGCAGCGTTTGCTCTTGGTTTGTCACAATTGTTATTCGTTTACGTGATTATCAAATGCGTAAAAGGTGGCAAAAAGGCAACTGATAAAGTTTGGGAAGGTGCAGAAGGTTTGGAGTGGACACTTCCATCACCACCTCCGTACCACAGCTTCACTGAGCAACCAGTTATTAAATAATGATTATCAGAAAAGCCCAAGTCATGCTTGGGCTTTTCTATTCAATGAAGGTATTTGATAGATGGAAAATCAAGAAGTAGCAAGACGAAATAGAAGTAAAAAAATAGCGTTAATATTTGGGGCGGTTGCTCTGGTGTGGTATGTCGTATCGATGTTCACTATATGGAACCTGTAGATAACACGGATTCACTCAAGCCAAAAACAAAAGCCGAGCTTGAAAACGCCAATGCCAAGTTGGCCAAAAAAATGGTGTGGGTAGCAGCAGGTTCATTACTATTTGCTTTTGCGCTTGTGCCTTTGTACGATGTTCTATGTAGCATCACAGGCTTGAATGGTAAGACGGATAACACGGCTTCAACCTTGACCAAGGCAAAGGTTGATACCAGCCGAAATGTTACCGTGCAGTTCACATCGGCGGTTATGCCGGGCTTAGGTTGGAATTTTTATCCTAAACAAGCCAGCATCACATTGCATCCGGGCAAGATTGAAACGGTATTATTTGAAGCCAAGAATATTACCAGCCAGGTAGTGGTTGGCCAGGCAATTCCGAGCGTTACCCCAGGTATTGCATCGGTTTATTTGAAAAAAGTAGAGTGTTTTTGTTTTGTTAACCAAAGCTTAAAGCCAGGTGAAACAAAGGTGATGCCACTGCGGTTTTTTATAGACCCGGCGTTGCCAAAAGATGTCAGTGAAATGACCTTGTCGTATTCATTTTTTGAAGCAACAAAAAAATAAAACGTTATTAAAGTATAAATTGTTTTGAAATATAAAAGGGAGCTTGTATCGCCAATAAAGCGATACAACGTTATAATTAAGTAGTTAAAATTTAGGTGCTTGGGAGTAAACGAATGGCAACACATTCAGAAAATCAATATTATGTACCGCATGGCAGCATATATCCTTCAATACTATCAGTAGGTTTACTGTCGCTTGCTTCAGGCTTCATTTTCAATATGAATGACCTGCATTTTGGTAAGTGGATGATGTATTTGGGCGCTGCCATTATCATCGCCATGACATTCAAATGGATGGGTTCAGTGATTACTGAAAGCATCACAGGGCAATACAAAAGCTGGGAAGACAAATCATTCCGTATTGGTATGATTGTTTTCATCTGTTCTGAAGTCGCTTTCTTTGCGGCATTCTTTGGTGCGTTATTTTATATGCGTATATTATCTGTGCCGGACCTGGCTGGTTATGATGCGGATATTACGCCATACAAGGATTTCTTAAGCACATGGCCTTCATTAGGCCCGGGTGGTAATGTTCTAGGTACAGAATACGTGCCGCCAGCCGACTTTAAACCCATGCACTGGAATGGTTTGCCTTTAGTGAATACCATTTTATTGTTGAGTTCTGGTGCCACCATTACTTGGGCGCATTGGGGTCTGATTAAAAACAAACGTACGCAATTAGTAGTTGGTATGGCCTTAACCGTTTTACTGGGTATTACGTTCCTGATTTGCCAGGGTATGGAATATCACGAAGCTTACACGGAAATGGGCTTAACATTGGGTAGCGGTGCCTATGGTGCAACCTTCTTTATGTTGACCGGTTTCCATGGTTTCCACGTGTTGCTTGGTACAACCATGTTGATCGTTATTCTGATCCGTTGCATGAAAGGCCACTTTACGCCTGAGCATCACTTTGGTTTTGAAGGTGTTGCCTGGTACTGGCACTTTGTGGACGTAGTATGGTTAGGTTTGTTTATATTCGTTTATATGCTGTAAATTGACATAATAAAAAGGGCGATGCAATTTATGCATCGCCCTTTTTATTTGAAACGATTAAAAACTTAAAGTGCGTGGCCTAGCTTGCCAAAATAGGCCGCAATAATAAGCGCAATAAACAAGACAATAGATAATCCAATACGCATGGTCAATGCTTTAACGGTTCGGTCGCTACCGGACTTATCTTTGTTTAAGAAAAACAAAGCTGAAAATAAACTGCCCAAAATAACAATTAGAACTAGTACAACTGCAATTTTAATAAACATAAATTTGTCCAAGTAAAGTTGAATGGTGAAGTAAAAAATAATTATGCGACTGGTCTAGTATAAATGCAATTTAGATTTCTGAATGTAGAATTTAAGCCAACTTGGCTTGGCACACTGATTACACTTGTCTGTATTCCAACTTTTATCAAGCTGGGCTACTGGCAATATGATAAAGCCGTGTTAAAGCAGAAGATTCAAGCCAATTTTGAACAAACATCCGCCAAACAAAACCCAAATTTAAAAGATTATCTAGGCAACTCAGAACAATTAGAGTTTAAAAAAGTTGAGGTAGAGGGTAAGTACGACACGGCGTATCAGATCTTGATCGATAACAAAGTGGAAAATAGCCTGGCGGGCTATCATGTGATTACGCCACTCAAAATACACAATTCTGACACCTATGTTTTAGTGAACCGCGGCTGGATTCAGGGCAATAAAAAGCGGGCGGACATTCCTGTTTTTGATACGCCAACGGGCGAGCTAACCGTTAAAGGAATGGCCTGGCTGCCCACCAAGAAAATATTTACCTTGGAAGACAGTTCGCAGCCAGAACAGGTAAAGCATGCGCCTACAAAGGCAGAATGGCAGTTGGTTTGGCAAAATTTAGATATGCAGAAGTATGTTAATACGGCACCAATCAAGATTTTACCTGTCATTGTAAAGCTGGATAATGACAGCCCTGCCGGTGGATTCGTACGTAATTGGCAAATGTCAGCTGACCGTATAGTGACGCACATGGGATATGCTTACCAATGGTTTGGCTTTGCATTTGCAGCGTTGATGATTTACTTATATTTAAGTATGAAGAAAATAAATTAGGCGATAAAGATTAGTTAAAAAGGTAAAGGTTTTTATGCAAACAGAGCAAACAAGTACGACTTATCAAGATAATCAGCGCAAAGGACGGGCAGTATTCTTAATGATGCTGACTTTTTTTGTGGTGCCGATTATTGCGGTTGTGTTGATGTTTAAATACGATTTTAAACCGGGTGGCCAAAGTCGCGGTGAGCTTATAGTGCCGCCAAGATTGATCGAGGCGGCAGCGACCTTGAAAAACAGTGATGGCCAAGACAGCAGCCGTTTCTGGCTTGAAAAATGGACCATGGTTTATGTGGCAGACGTATGCGAAGCTAACTGTATGGCCAAGCTGAGGGATATGCGCCAGATTCATGTGTCGATGTATAAAGATATTCCGCGTACCCAGCGCGTACTGGTGACTAATATGCAAGATGTAGCAGCCATCAAAAAGGACTTTCCCGATTTAAATATCATTAATCAAACCAAAGCGGATATCGATGCGCTTAGCCAGCAATTTAATGTGGCCAACGAAGTGGCCCTGCAATCGAATAGGCTGTATTTTGTTGATCCTTTGGGGCATATCATGATGAGCTATCCTGCCAGCACAGCGGCAGCTGATATTCGCAAAGATCTAGCACGACTTTTAAGATACTCCTGGGCGGCATAATATGTTGTTTAAACGTTTAGCAATGTTGGGTGCGGTAATGGCCCTGTGTGTGGTGGTTTTGGGTGCCTATGTGCGCCTGACGGATGCCGGTTTGGGCTGCCCGGATTGGCCGGGCTGTTACGGTACACTAACGGTTCCAGAGAGTGAAGCGGCTATTCAGCAAGCGCAAACCATATACCCGGACAGCATCATTGAAACAGGTAAGGCCTGGAAAGAAATGCTGCACCGCTACCTGGCCGGTACTTTGGGCTTGGTTGTATTGGCGCTGTTTATTCTGGCCTGGAAAAAGGCACGTCAATATCCACAGCAAATCAAAATATCGCCCTGGCTGGCGACCGCACTGCTGGGCATTATTATGTTCCAAGCGGCGTTGGGTATGTGGACAGTGACCATGTTGCTTAAGCCAGTGATTGTCAGCGCACACCTGCTAGGTGGCATGACCACTTTGGGATTGTTGACCTGGATTGCCCACCGCAATTGGGGGCAGTATTCATCCGGTATCGTGCAAAGCCGTGGCTCGCGAAACCTAATCCGTTTTGGATTGGTGATTTTGCTGCTGCAGATTTTTCTAGGTGGCTGGACCAGTACCAATTACGCCGCATTAGCCTGTACGGACTTTCCAACCTGCCATGGCGCATGGATGCCCGACATGGATTTCAAAGACGCCTTTCATATGGTGCGTGAATTAGGGCAGAGCGCGGATGGCGGTAATTTAACACTAACGTCACTAACCGCTATTCAGTGGACGCATCGTGTAGGCGCCATCATTACTTTGATTTATTTGGGTTTTTTAGCATTAAATAGTTTAAAATACGCGCAATTAAAAAACCTGAGCTTGGCATTAATTGCGGTGCTGTTTGCGCAAATCAGCCTAGGCATTGCAAATCTAGTATTACATTTGCCGCTGGTGTTAGCTGTGGGACATAATCTGGGCGCTGCCTTGTTGGTCGTCATCCTGGTGATTTTTAATTCAAAAATTACGGGTAGCAAAGTCAATCGTTGATAAACGCTTGCAACCAAATTAAACGAAATAAAGTGAGTATGAATTGAGTCAGAAATCAAATTTAGGCACGGCAAGTCACTTGCAGGCTTTTGTGACCAGCTTTAAAAACTTTTACGCACTGTGTAAACCGCGCGTAACCATGCTGATTGTGTTTACCGCCATTATTGGTATGTTCCTGGCAACACCTGGCATGGTGCCTTGGCCACTATTATTGGCTACCACAGTGGGTATCGCCTTTGCATCAGGTGCCGCTGCGGCATTTAACTGTTTGATTGAGCATAAAATTGATGCCGTGATGGCGCGCACCCGTGGCAGGCCGCTACCAACTGGCCAGGTTTCGCATACAGAGACCATGGTTTTTGCCACGCTGCTGGGCGGCAGCGGCTTGTTGATTTTGTACCTGTTCGTTAACCCACTGACCATGTGGCTGACATTTGCCACTTTTGTGGGTTATGCGGTTATTTACACGGTATTCCTAAAACCTGCCACGCCGATGAATATCGTGATTGGTGGCGCATCTGGCGCAATGCCGCCGATTTTAGGCTGGGCGGCAGTGAATAATGCCGTTTCACCTGAGTCCTTAATCATGTTCTTGATTATTTTTGCCTGGACGCCACCGCATTTTTGGGCGCTAGCTTTGTATCGCCGCGAAGAGTACGCTAAAGTAGGCATGCCAATGTTGCCGGTAACACATGGCGAGGCGTTTACTTTATTGCATATTCTGCTCTACACCGTGATTTTGGTGGTGGTTTCAATGATGCCTTACGGATTAGGCATGAGTGGCTTGATATACCTGGTTTCGGCCATTTTATTGAACGCGGTATTCTTATGGTACGTGATTGGCTTGTATAGAAAATATTCAGACGATTTGGCTAAAGCTACCTTTAAATACTCTATATTGTATTTAACGCTGATTTTCGCCGCGTTATTGGTTGATCACTACTGGAAAATATAGGCTTAATATTTTTGGTGCGCCCGGCGGGAGTCGAACCCACGACCTTTGGCTTCGGAAACCAACACTCTATCCAGCTGAGCTACGGGCGCTAATGATGGCGCATTATAACAAAGCATGCACTATTAAGATAATGTGTATTAAGCGGCTGTGTAATTAAGTGTTAGTTTTAAGGTTTTTATGAGCAATCTAGGTTTGTAAGCTTTTAACCTTGATGGCGAGTAGGTATAATTGTGCAAATTATAATTAAATTATTTTTAATATTTAGGGATTA
This sequence comes from Pseudomonadota bacterium, assembly GCA_040387035.1. Lineage (GTDB taxonomy): Bacteria > Pseudomonadota > Gammaproteobacteria > Burkholderiales > Methylophilaceae > Methylotenera_A. Next base: position 8,446 of record JAZKEN010000021.1, read on the forward strand.
AAAGCAATGAGTAAGAAAGATGATAGTTATTCAGGTTCTAGTTTCTGGCAATTAATTATTGCTATTCCAGGCACTATTTTAGCGTTTACTTTGATAATCTCATTGTTAGCGCATTTTTTTGGCAAAACTGAGGCGCCAGCAGCACCAGCACCAACTGCAGCAGAAGTGACTGCTAAAGTAGAAGAAGTTGCTAAGCCAGTCGCTGTTGTTGAAGTCGCTGCTGCAAGCACAGGTCCTCACGTGGATAAAAGCGGCGAAGAAGTGACGAAAAATGTTTGTGCCATGTGTCACGCCGCAGGTTTGATGCAAGCGCCAACCATTGGTAACAAAGAGCAATGGGCGCCGCGCATTGCGCAAGGCTATGAAACATTGGTGCAACATGCGATTGCAGGCATCCGTAATATGCCAGCGCGTGGTGGTAACCCTGACTTAACAGACGGTGAAGTAGCCAATGCGGTTGCCCATATGGCCAATGCATCGGGTGCAAGTTTTACGCCACCAGCCCCGGCTGAAGCAGCGCCAGCGCCAGCCGCAGATACCGCAGCACCGGCTGCTGAACCTGCACCGGCAAGTTAGTATTTGTAATCATTAATGCAGATTAAAAAAGCCGCTTGAATCACAAGCGGCTTTTTTGTTTGTATAATCAAATAACGATGAACACTTATGCGATTGGCGACATACAAGGTTGCTACCATTCTTTTATGGATTTGCTGCTGCAACTGCAGTTTGATCCACAGCACGACCAATTGCGCCTGGTCGGTGATTTGATCAACCGCGGCACCGGCTCGCTTGAAGTCTTGCGCTGGTGTTACCGCCATCAATCATCCATCAAGGTGGTACTCGGCAATCACGATTTGCATGCCATTGCGGTTGCGCATCAACTAAAACGCGCGCACAAAAGCGATACGTTGCAAGCCATTCTGGATGCGCCAGACCGGGATGAGCTGTTAACCTGGTTGCGGCACCAGCCGCTGATGGTTGTTGATGTAGACGGTAACCATAATCGCTACGCAATGGTGCACGCAGGCCTGCTACCGCAGTGGACGATTGAAGCCGCGCATGGCTACGCCTGTGAGGTGCAAGATGCTTTGCAAGCCGATGACTATGGTGACTTCCTTTCCAATATGTACGGCAATACCCCCAACAGCTGGCAGCCGCATTTAAGTGGTGTCGACAGGTTGAGGGTGATCACCAATGCGTTGACGCGCATGCGCATTTGTACGCAGCATGGTGAGATGGAGTTCGCTTTTAAAGGTGAGCTGCAGCATATTCCATCCGGCTACCTGCCCTGGTTTGATGTACAAGACCGGCAATCCCAGCACACTTCGATTTTTTGCGGGCACTGGTCAGCACTAGGCATGAGTCATCGTAATAACGTGACTAGCCTGGATACTGGCTGCCTGTGGGGCGGGCAACTCACGGCCACTTGCCTGGAGACGGGTGTCGTCACCCAAATACAGCACGATGCAAGAGATTTAGTGATTAAGCCAGCTTAGATACGATGGCATCATAGGCGCTTTGGGTTAAATCGCGCCTGCTTTGGTTTGCGCTTGATATAGGTGGCAAGAAATGCAATTCGACAATAGCATTTTTTTGTTTGATCACTTGCTGCATCGACTCAATCAGGCTCATTTCCCCGGCGTAAGACATATCGGTATTGATGCTGCCATCCGCATTCACATAACGGATAGCGACCGGCCAAATGCAGGCATTGGCGGTGATTGCTGCCTGCACTACGCTGCTTTTAAAAGGCAACACCTGCTTGCCATCGGTTGTCGTACCTTCCGGAAAAAAACATAAATTATCCCCAGCCGTTAAGCTGGCAGCGGTGATATTGACAATTTTTGCGGCTACTTGTTTTTTGCTTCTATCAATAAATAAGGGGTCTGCTTTATTTGCTAAATAACCAAATACAGGCCAGTTTTTAATTTCTGCTTTAGCGATAAAACGCAGCGCAATTTTGCTGTTGAGTGCATGGATATCTGACCACGAAATATGGTTTGCCACAAACATGACGCCTTTTGTAGTTCTTGGTGGCAAATCGCCAAAAGTGACTACTTTGATATGAAAGGCGCGCAGTAAGCCGCTACACCACCACTTGATAAGCGCTAATTTGGTATTTTTAGCCATAAAAGGTAAAAATACCGATGCGATAATTAAGCCAATGACGGTTTGAAAAAAAACACGTGTAACGCGGTAAATTTGTGCGATTAAGCTGGCTTGACCCAATTATTTTAAGAAATGCGAAGCATAACGTCCGTTGATTTTTGATAAGGGTAACATTACCAGCATATCGGCTGTATTGAAATAGGCATCCCAGGCTGGCTCGCCACAAATATAAGCGCCCAATCTTAAATAACCTTTAATCAGGGGAGGGCAAGCCACTTGCACATGCTGATTAAGTGCCTGGATCGGCAATGGCGTACGTGGAAAAACACGGTATTCGGCAGGGGATAAATATTCATCTTTGAGTTTATTGTACAAACTGGCCGCCATATGGCCGCCGTCGTTAATCGGCACGCTACCGCAGCCAATCATGTATTCGTAATTGTGCATTTGCATGTATTTGGCTAAGCCAGCCCATAGCATGGTAATGGTGCCGCCATTGCGGTAATTCTGGTGCACGCAGGCACGGCCAACTTCTACTGTGCTTTTAAACAGATGGGAGATGCGCGTTAAATCGAATTCGCCTGCAGAATAATAACCGCCAGCTTCGTTGGCTTTTTCCGGGCTTAAAATACGGTAAGTGCCGATGACTTGATGGGTAACGGTTTCACGTACCAGCAAGTGCTCACAAAATTCGTCAAAGCCGTCAATATCCAGGCCGCCCCTGCCTGATAATTGCGCACCCATTTCCTCTGCAAATACTTTGTAGCGTAAGCGTTGTGCTTCGGCTACTTCTGCCGGGTTGCGGGCTAGGCTGATACTTAAGCCTCTTGGTTGGTTGCTCGGTTGTGGTGCTAATTGCTGGGCAGTTTTATTATCAAACATAACATCTCTCCAATATTTTGAGAGATGTTATGTGCTGAATATGAATGAGTTATGAAAACTAGATGACTAAATGATGACAACAAAAATGCAGGTACTACGTGAATGGTCTATGCTTTAATGAGTCACCCGCGAAGTGTCCGCATTTTCTACGATACGTACTCTGTCACCGGGATTAAACTGTTCATCTGCTTCTTGTACAACCGCCACCATAGCGCCGCCATCCAATTTAACCGTAATTTCCAGCCCGTCTTTGCGGGTAATGCCTTCTTCTGCAGCAGAACCAACAAGGCCACCCAGCACTGCGCCTATAACGGTTGCAATGGCGCTACCGCGACCACCGCCAATTGAGCTGCCAGCGATGCCACCAACTGCGCCACCAGCCACTGTGCCCACAGGCGATTTTGTGCCCTCTAGTTTAACCAGGCGCACGCTCTCAACCACGCCCGTTTTAACGGTTTGTACTTTTCTGGCATCATCACGCTTGTAAACATTACCCGAATTAGAGCTGGCGCATGCCGTTGTTAATATGGCTAAAAAAGCAATAATCAATAATTTTGAGATGTTCATTATTTGATTCCTTTATTCATTAACGGCATTTTTAATAGGGCTTAAATTTTCAGGCATTTTTGCAAAGACTAATTCAATTTACTGCTAGCCAAGCTCTCTTGCAAAGTGGCTTGCTCGGCCGAAACTTCAGAAATAAGCGCCTGCGCATAGATATTTTCAATTTCTGTACGGCTTGGCTTATGGTTCTGGCCGCCGCGGCTGGCAATTTTAATTGCGCCCATGGTTGAAGCCAACCTGCCGCACGTTACCCAATCCCAACCATTGGCAATTCCATACAATAAACCGGCGCGATAAGCATCGCCGCAACCGGTTGGGTCTACCACTTTATCTGCCTTAACGCATGGAACCTCAAAACGTTGACCGTCGGCATAGATATGCGAGCCGCTTGCACCCAAGGTCACAATCAGCGCTTTTACCTTCTGAGCCAAGGCTTCCAGACTTAAGCCTGTTTTGTCCTGCAGCACTTGCGCCTCGTAATCGTTAACCGCTAAATAAGTCGCCATCTCAATAAAATACAGCAAATCTTTGCCGTCAAACATTGGCAAGCCCTGGCCAGGATCAAACATAAAGGGAATGCCAGCTTCAAAACATTCCTTGGCATGTTGAAACATGCCGTCACGGCCATCTGGTGCAATAATCGCCAAAGTCACGGCCTTGGCATCATTGACGCTATTTTGGTGTGATTGCACCATGGCGCCAGGGTGAAAAGCGGTGATTTGATTGTCATCGATGTCGGTTGTGATAAAAGCCTGTGCAGTAAAACTGCCGTCAATCTGCTTGATATGCGCTGTATTCAAATTGTTTTTATGAAGCCAACTGGTGTAAGAGCCAAAATCTTCGCCAACAGTGCCCATGATCAAGGGCTTGCCTTCTAGCAGTTGCAAGTTGTAGGCAATATTGCCAGCTGTGCCGCCAAACTCACGGCGCATCTCTGGCACGTAGAACGCAACGCTTAATTTATGAATTTTGTCCGGCAGAATATGATTTTTGAATTGATCTTGAAACACCATAATGGTGTCGAAAGCGAGTGAACCACAGATAAGCGTGTGCATAATAATACCAATATTTTAAAACGATATTATCTTAGACTGCACCTAAGCTAAGCAAGCAATTTTGAGCAAAGAAGTGTTAGCAATCACGGAATGCGATTGCTTAAATATTATGACTGCTTAATAGCGCCGTCGATTAACAATTTAGCGGCTTTTTTGGCGTATTTAATCGCACCGGAACCGCGCTTCATTTGTTCTGCTTGGGCGGCGCCCTCAAATAATAATGAAAGTTGCAGGGCTAGGCCATCGGCATCTTTAATGTTGGCGTCCGTAGCCAGTTTGCTGATAAATTGCCTGAATTCACGCGATTGTTGTGAAGAAAGCTTGTGAATCGCGTTTTCTTCATTGGGAAACTCTGCAGAAGCTTTGATGAAACCCACGCCAATAAAGGCAGAAGAATTGACCCACTCTTCAATGTAGTCAAATAAATGCTGGATTTTATCCGCTGGTTTTTTGGTGTTTGAATTGAGTTTATCGTCCAGCCAGTTTTGAAAATCTTGCTGGCTTTTTTGCAGCACTTCAATAATTAGCTGTTCTTTAGTATTGAAATATTTGTACAAGGTCATTTTGGTTGTGCCGGCAACAGCCACAATCGTATCCACACCAGTCGAATTGATGCCCCTGGTATGAAATAGGTCAGTTGCGACCAGTAAAATTTTGTCTTTTAGCACACTCATAAAATGAGTATAGCATGAGATTAATTCGCTTTGTCAAATATACCTACAAGTAATAATTTTTTGTTAATGTGAATTAAATTTTCTTATAAGTGACTAATGTAAATAATAATATTGATAAATATATTATTTAGTTTGCGCACAAAGTATACTGTTGAGTATACTCAATTTTTTTTAAAACAGATCAGGAGTTACAAGTGAATCAATTAACAAATGCAGCAATTTTAGCGGTAGCCGTAATAACTGGTGCCTGTGCTTCGGTGCCAAAAGATACGGCAGCTAATTTACAAGTAGAAGAAAAGGTCACCATTAATGCGCCGGCGGCCAAAGTCTGGAGCAAGGTTTCTAATTATGGCGATTTGGGCGCTTTTCATCCTGCGGTGGCAAAAACAGAAATCAAGAGCGGCACCAACAATACTAAAGGTGCCGTGCGCTTATTGACCCTGCAAGATGGCGGTACCGTTAACGAAACCTTAACCCACTATAGTGCGCCAAACATGACTTATTCTTATGTCATTAACGAAAGTGTGCTGCCCGTAAGCCACTATTCTGCAAAAATTGCGGTAAAGCCAATTAGCGCTAATGTTTCAGAGGTTGTATGGAATGCTAACTTTGCACGCAAGGATTTTTCAGACACACCAGCGGCCGGTAAAGACGATGCGGCAGCCTTAAACACCATTAAAGCGGTGTTTCGTGGTGGTTTGGATAACTTGAAAAAAATATCAGAATAAAATTACAATCATTGTTTAAAAAAGCCAGGCAGCTAAATCTGTCTGGCTTTTTGCTAATGACTGCTTTAATTGGTTGAGTTGGCCATCAGCATTGGCGTGTAGTTGCAACGCACCATGTCTAGCATTTTGCGCACCATTTTTTGATCCTGGACATTGGTTGAAATTTGCCCGGACACGATATTCTCAAAGTAGGCTTTTTTGTAAGAGTCGGGTAATTGTAGCGCCTCAACCAGTTGGCAGTCACCTTTACGCATTTGATTGATCTGTGCAATCAGCGCAGCGGTTTGTTCCGGGCTGGCAATCAGGCTCACATTGGTGGCTACATTGCCAGGCTCTACATAGGCTAGTTGCGGCACAGCGGCAGGGCTGGATTGATTGTGTATAAACAGGCTGCCTGCTACCACCAATGCCCCTATAAAGCTGGCAGCAATGGCGTAAGCCGATGTTTTGCTGATGCGGTATTCAGGTACGGTTTGTGCGGCAATCAGCGCTTTCGCTGCATTTTTGGCATGCATTAAGCTGGATTGATGTTGGGCTGTTTCAGGGCTCGCGCCCAGTTTTTCCTGGCTAGCGGCAATTGCCATAAAGTAAAGCTGGCTGGCCAACATTTCCGGCATCGCAGCACCGGCTTTAGCCGCTTCCAGTGTTAAAAAATCCTGTAATTGGTGGTTAATAATCTGCGAACTAAGTAATGTTTGTTGGCTTAATTGCTGGCTTACTATTATTTGTTCGCGTACTACAGGCGCGTCTAGCCAGTCTTCTAAAATATCAAATAAGCTTAAAAGCCTAGCGCTGGGTTTGGCGCTGGATTTTTTTAGCATGTGGATCAGCCAATCCGATTGCAGCAAATTTGTGTCTAAAATATTCATTCCTGGCCTTGTCGATTTAATTAGAACGGCTTTACCACCACTAAAATAACCACAGCGAATAATATTAGCACAGGCGCTTCATTAAACCAGCGATACCAGACATGGCTATGGCTGTTTTTGCCCGATTTAAAATCCCGCATCAATTTCCCACAATAAATATGATAGGCGATTAAGCCAGCAACCAGCACCAGCTTGGCATGCAACCAAGCGCCAGTAACGCCGTAGCCCAGCCAAAGCCACAAGCCAAATACCAAGGCCAGTACGGCTAGCGGCAGCATAAAGCGATACAGTTTGTGCTCCATCAGGCTCAAGCGCTCTAAAGTCGCTGCGTCATTCACCATGGCGTGGTTCACAAACAGGCGTGGCAGGTAAAACAAGCCGGCAAACCAGCTGGTAACGAAAATAATATGCAGCGCTTTAATCCACAGCATTATTTTGCCAGCTCAATATCGAGTAGCTGATGCAGTTTGGCAAAATCCAGTTCGCCGATTGTGCGCTGTAAACGCTTGCCATGTTTATCAAAAATAAAGGCAGTAGGCGTTAAGTTAACGCCACCAAAGGCTTGCGTCACTTCAGAGAATCCGTCATGCATAACAGGGAAGGGTAAGGCTTTTTGCTTGCTGTAATTGAGTACTTGCGCAGGCGGGTCATATGGCATTGCTACTGAGATGATCTCAAAACCCTTGGATTTATAAGTATTATAAGTGTTGATCAAGTCAGGCATCTCTTTAATGCAGCCCGGGCAGTCTGTTGCCCAGAAATTGACCAGCACTACTTTGCCTTTTAAGTCGGTCATGCTGATTTTTTTGCCTTCAATGGTGGTGAAGGTAATATCAGGCGCTTGCGATCTGTTGCTTAGGCTTAAGCCTAAAACAATCAACAAAGCCAAAATGGCGATTGGGATAAGTAATTTTTTTAGCGTTGACATCATGCTATTTTAGCGCTTTTTAGTAAAATCTTTGAATGAAATTAAACACAATAACCATAGAACGCTTGCAGTTATTTGCAGGTCTACAGCATGTTATAATTATTTATTGAATTTAGTTTAATTTTAAAGCTTAAATGAACGCACCTATACCCGCCATCATCTTGCAAACCGAACCGGCACCGGCTGCTGCACGTCTGCGTGAAATTCCTTACAACTACACCTCGTTTTCAGACCGCGAAATCGTTATCCGCTTTTTGGGTGAAGAGATTTGGGATATCTTGAATGAATTGCGTGGTGAGCGTAAAACCGGCCGCAGTGCGCGCATGCTGTTTGAGGTGTTGGGCGATCTATGGGTGGTGAGCCGCAACCCCTATCTGCAAGACGATTTGCTGGATAACCCCAAACGCCGCAAAGCCTTGATCGACGCGCTGTATCATCGCATTAAAGCCATCGATGAGCGCAATGTCAATGGCAACACCATTGGCAATGAGAAAGTACAGAAACTGGTGGTTGCTGCAACGCGTGCAGTAGAAAAGTTTGCACAAGACTTTCGCCAAACCTATGACCTGCGCAAGAAGGCCTTAGCCAAGTACAGCAAAATCACGCGCAAAGATAATATCCAGTTTGATGGCTTGGCACGCGTTTCTCATGTCACCGATGCTACCGACTGGCGCGTGGAATATCCGTTTGTGGTGCTTAACCCGGATACGGAAATCGAAATCGCCGCTTTGGTCAAGGCCAGTATCGAACTAGGCTTAACGGTTATCCCAAGGGGCGGCGGAACCGGCTATACCGGTGGCGCAATCCCACTGACGCCATTATCTGTGGTGATCAATACCGAAAAACTGGATCGCCATACCGGTGTGCAAATGCGCACATTGCCAGGTGTAACTCGCCAGGTAGCGACCATTGAGTGTGGCGCAGGCGTTGTAACGCGCCGCGCGATGGAAGCGGCGACTGAAGCAGGTCTTGAGTTTGCCTGCGACCCCACATCAGCGGACGCAAGTTGCATCGGCGGCAACGTCGCCATGAATGCAGGCGGCAAGAAAGCCGTGCTATGGGGTACAGCGCTGGATAACCTGGCTTCATACCGCATGGTTACGCCTGATGCGACCTGGATTGAGGTTGAGCGCCTAGACCATAACCTGGGCAAGATCCACGATATCGCCATGGCGCGCTTCAAAATCAGCCGTTTTGATATTGATATGAAAACGCAGCTGGGTGAACCTGAGATTATCAGCATTCCTGGACCCAGCTTTAGAAAAGTGGGTTTGGGTAAAGACGTTACCGATAAGTTTTTAAGCGGCTTACCGGGCATTCAAAAAGAGGGCTGCGATGGCCTGATTACCAGTGCTACCTTTATTCTGCACCGCATGCCTAAACATGTGCGCACCATTGCCTTGGAGTTTTTTGGCAATGTGTCACACGCCGTACCGGCGATTGTTGAGATTAAAGATTATCTCGATGCAACAGCAAAAGGCTTAAATAATGGTCAAGGCCCTGCTGTGATTATGGCCGGCCTTGAGCATATGGATGAGCGCTATATCAAGGCGGTTGGCTACGCCACCAAAGCGGCAAGGCAGCAGCGCCCCAAGATGGTATTGATTGCCGACATCGCTTCTGACGATGAAAATGCAGTGGGTGAAGTGGCCTCTGCCATGGTGCGTATGTGTAACGCCAAAAATGGCGAAGGTTTTATTGCGGTTTCAGGCGAAGCACGCAAGAAATTCTGGCTGGATCGCGCGCGTACAGCCGCCATTGCCAAGCACACCAATGCCTTTAAGATCAATGAAGACGTGGTGATTCCATTACCTAAACTGGGTGATTATTCTGACGGTATCGAGCGCATCAATATTGAGCTTTCAATTGATAACAAGCTTAAATTGGTGGATGCCCTGGAAGCATTTATGCAGACCGAGTTGCCGCTGCAAGCCGATGAAGATGGCAATGCGGATGCGCAAATGGTGCAATCCAAGCAACTGATTGCGCTACAATTATTGCGCGATCTGCGTGAAAAATGGCGCTTAATCCTCAATACCTTGGATGAGCCGGTGAGCGTATTAGGCGAGCTAGGCAAGCCGCATAGCCAATACGAAAACGTATTCCGCGCGGTGCAATCCTACGATTTGCGCATCTCATGGAAGCGCGAATTGAAACGCCCGATGGCAGAGATATTTGCTGGTCGCGAATACCAGAAAATCCTGACCCGATTTGATGAAATCCACAAAGCCGTGCTGAAAAGCCGCGTCTTTATTGCCTTGCATATGCATGCGGGTGACGGCAATGTGCACACCAATATTCCTGTCAATTCAGACGATTACGGCATGATGAAGCAAGCGCATGACGCGGTTGACCGCGTGATGGAACTTGCCAAAGGCTTAAACGGCGTGATTTCAGGTGAGCATGGTATCGGTATTACTAAAATGGAATACCTGGACCAGGCCACGATTGATAACTTTACCGCGTACAAAAATAAAGTCGACCCCAATGGCCACTTTAACAAAGGTAAATTATTAGCAGGCTCTGGTCTTGAGAATGCCTACACGCCGAGCTTTGGCTTGCTGGAGCAAGAATCCATCATCATGGAACAATCAGCCATTGGCGAGATTGCCGATGACATTAGCGATTGTTTGCGCTGCGGAAAGTGCAAACCTGTATGCACCACGCACGTACCGCGCGCCAATTTGCTGTATAGCCCGCGCAATAAGATATTAGGTACTTCATTGCTGATTGAAGCGTTCTTATATGAAGAACAAACGCGTCGCGGCATCTCATTAAAGCATTTTGATGAGTTTAACGATGTAGCCGACCATTGCACGGTCTGCCATAAGTGCTTGAATCCATGCCCGGTGGATATCGATTTTGGTGATGTCTCTATCAAAATGCGTAACTTCCTGCGCGAACAGGGTAAAAAACAATTCAATCCCGGTACGGCCATGGGGATGTTGTTTTTAAACGCTAAAGACCCGGCTACCGTCAAGTTTCTACGTACCACCGTGATTGGTTGGGGTTATAAAGCACAAAATATCGCGCATACGCTGGCGAAAAGATTTGGCCTGCTTAAAGATAAAGTTCGCCCACCAGCAACGGTCGGCAAGCCGGAAATCAAGGCGCAGGTGATTCACTTTATCAACAGGCCAATGCCAAGGAAAATGCAGTCTAAAACTTCACGCGCCATGCTGGGTGTAGAAGATAACAGCATGATCCCGGTGATTCGTAATCCGCAAAAAGTCACGGAAGACAGTGAAGCCGTGTTTTACTTCCCTGGCTGCGGTTCAGAGCGCTTGTTCTCAAACGTCGGTTTAGCCACGCAGGCGATGCTATATGAAGTCGGTGCAATTACCGTATTGCCGCCTGGCTACTTGTGTTGCGGCTATCCGCAGACATCAGCAGGCAATCACGATAAAGGCCAGGAAATCACGGCCGACAATCGTGTGCTATTCCATCG
>JAZKEN010000022.1:0-9814 GCA_040387035.1 Pseudomonadota bacterium
GCAGAACACACCAAAAACATCGCCGCTGACGCAAAAGTGTCTTTGCTGGTATTTACCGAAGGCGCGGACTTGCAAGCCAATGCGCGCTTAACGCTGATTGGTGAAGCCGTGCGAATAGATAAAAACGATGCTGCTTTACGCGCACGTTATTTGCGCTATCTGCCGCAAACGGCCAGCTATTTCGATATGCATGATTTTGCTTTTTACCGCATCAACATCCACCAGGCGCGTTATATTGCTGGCTTTGGCAAGATGGGCTGGGCGGATGCTAAGGAAATGACCTCAGCAAACAATCACATTGCAGCGCTTGAAAACGGCATGCTGCAGCATATGAATGCAGACCATGTGGATAGCATGATGGCTTATTGCCGGCACTTTTATAGCTTAACACCACAAAGTGTTGAATTGATTGGTGTGGATAGCGATGGCTTTGATATCCGTGCAACATTTGCAGATGACACTTCAAGCATACTGCGTTTTCATTTTGAGTCACCGATTGTTGACGCACAATCTGCGCGCGCCGCTTTTATTGCGCTTAGCAAAATAGCCAGCAAAACCACAGCTAACTCATGAATCCGTTTTCACTCAAGTATTTTCAAGCCAAGCAGCTGCAACTCGGTGCAAGCATTTGTTTAATCGCGCTTATTTTGCTGTGTATCGCCTGGGAGAGTGTACTGGCGCCACTTAAACCCAACGGTTCATTGCTGATATTGAAGGCTGTGCCACTATTGATTCCCTTATTCGGCATCTTAAAAGGCCGTCGTTACACTTACCAATGGGCGGGCATGCTGATTTTGTTTTACTTTACCGAAGGCGTGGTGCGGGCCTGGTCGGATACTGGACTTTCCGGCCGACTGGCGCTTTGTGAAGTGGCTTTATCGCTGATATTCTTTCTGTGCGCCATATTTTATGCAAAACTCACACGAAACCATGCTTTAAAAAGCGCTGCTTAATTTATAATAAGTTAAAACCTGACAAATTAAGTATGCGCATGCCGCTTTTAAATTCCGTATGAAAATACTCATATCAAACGATGATGGCTATTTTGCCCCTGGCCTTAATATCCTGGCCAGCCATATCGCCAAGCTGGCCGATATTACCGTTGTTGCGCCTGAGCGTAACCGCAGTGGCGCCAGCAATTCGTTGACACTGGACAGGCCTTTAAGCGTTAAAAAAGCCGGTAATGGCTTCTTTTATGTCAACGGCACTCCTACCGATTGCGTGCATATCGCATTGACGGGTTTGATGGATAGCATGCCGGATATGGTGATTTCCGGCATCAATGATGGTGCCAATATGGGTGATGACACGATTTACTCCGGCACGGTAGCGGCGGCGATGGAAGGTTATCTACTGGGCATCCCATCGATTGCCGTTTCCATGTCGCAGCATAACTCTACCCATTTTGAAACCGCGGCGCGGGTAGCGGTTGAGCTGATTGAACATCATATCAAGCATGGTTTCATCTCACCCACTTTACTCAATGTAAATGTGCCTGACGTACCGTATGAAGCTTTAACGGGTAAAGTTATTACGCGGCTGGGCAAGCGCCATAAGGCCGAGCCGGTGATCCAGCTTAAAACGCCCAGAAACGAAACCGTGTACTGGGTTGGTGCGGCAGGTAAGCCAAACGATGGCGGTGAAGGTACCGATTTTTATGCGGTGGAACATAATCAAGTGTCTATATCGCCGATTCAGGTGGATCTGACCAAGCACTCGCAAATGGCTGAAATACAAACCTGGCTGAATAAATAAGTAATATGGCTTTAATTAAACCTACTTTGTTAAAATCCAGCGCCAAAACCGGCATAGGCATGACATCGCTGCGAACGCGCGACCGTATGTTGGTGCGCCTGCGTGAACAAGGCATCAAGGATGAAGTGGTGTTATCGGCCATGGCTGATATCCCACGCCATATCTTTGTCGATGAAGCCTTGTCTATTCGTGCTTATGAAGACGTTTCACTACCAATCGGCTTTGGGCAAACCATTTCGCAACCTTATATCGTGGCACGCATGACCGAGATTTTGCGCAATGGCGCGCAGCTCAATAAGGTACTGGAAATCGGTACAGGTTGCGGCTACCAGACCGCGGTATTATCCAGGGTGGCAAAAGAAGTATTATCGCTGGAACGTATTCGCCCATTGGTGATGAAAGCCAGAAGCCATTTGCGCACCTTAAAGTGCAACAATGTCAAACTGGATCATGCCGATGGCAGCATTGGCCTAAGCGCATTTGCGCCATTTGATGGCATTATCGTCACCGCCGCGGCCAGCCATGTGCCGCAAGAATTGCTGGAGCAATTAGCCGTTGGCGCCCGTATGATTATCCCTATCGGCACCGCCAGCCAGACTTTAGTGCTGATTGAGCGCAAAGCTAACGAATATGTACAAACCAAGCTGGAAGCGGTTAAATTTGTACCCTTACTAGGTGGTGTCAGCTAATGGATCGTTTGTTTTTGATCAGCGTTATTGCATTATTTTTAAGTGCATGTGAAAGCAACCCGCCCGCCCCTGTTATTGATCGCCAGCCGCAATCTTCTAAACCAAAGCCGCCAGTGATAGCGCCTGCCAGCACAAAAAACGGCACGGCGACTAAAAGCACGGATGGCAAGGACTGGCGTCCGGATACTTATGTGGTAAAAAAAGGCGATACCTTGTTTAGTATCGGCTTGGAATATGGTTTTGAATATAAAGAGATTGCCGCCGCCAATAATATTATTGAGCCTTATACTATTCATATCGGCCAAAAATTAAACCTGGCGGGTTTAAAAGCCAAATCGGATGCTGCCGATAACGAGCCCGCACAAAATCAAACAGAAGATGGTGTAGTGGTCACGCCAATCGGCACTGATCCTGCTGTAAAGTCAGCTGAAATAAAGCCAGGTGAGGCTAAGCCTGCTGAAGTTAAACCCAGTGAGGTTAAGCCAGCTGAAACCAAGCCCATTCAATCCTCTGTCACGCCAATATTAAGTGAGCCCAAAGCCCTGCGCGAAAAATACAGTGTAGAGGCATTTAATAAAACGACTGCCGTCAAAGTGGCCGAAACAAAGGCTGCAGAAACCGGCAAGGCGATTGAATCCAAGCCGGCCGAAAGCAAGCCAGCTGACGCCAAAACAAATGACGTCAAAGCCACTGACGCAAAACCAGGCGATGATGAGTCCATGGCCTGGGGTTGGCCTACCCAAGGCAAAATCGTTGCAAACTTTAACGAAGCCACCAATAAAGGCCTGGATATTGGCGGCAGCACCGGCCAAGCCATTAATGCCGCCAGTAGCGGCAAGGTGATTTACAGCGGCTCTGATTTGCGTGGCTACGGCAAGCTGGTGATTATCAAGCACAATAAAACCTATTTATCCGTGTATGCGCACAACAGCAAAATCATCGTCAAAGAAGGCCAGGTTGTGGCCCTTGGCCAGAAAATCGCCGAGATGGGCAATACGGATTCCAATAGTGTTAAATTACATTTTGAAATCAGGCGTTTGGGCAAATCAGTTGACCCGGCCCGGTATTTAAACCAGAATTAATCGATCAATAGTGATTAGCGCTTCTACAAACCATTCGCTTTAGGAGATTGCCGTGGCAGCACCGCAAAAAAAAGACCCGAATAAATACAGTAAAAACGCCGACATCCAGGCTGACACGCTTCTTAAAACTGTTATGTCCTTTGCAGGCATGGCTTTAATGCTGATTGGTTTGATTGGTATTGCAATGGAGTTTTTTAAAGACGGCGGCTGGTTAAAAACAGCGATTGGCTGGCTGTTTGACTCCACTACGCACATGATGTTTATCCCTGTGATTATTTTTGTGCTGTGGTTATTGAACCGCTGGATGTCATCTGCTGCAAAAGGCGAAAAGAAAAAAAGCGGTGATTTGCCCATGTATATTATGATGGCCGTAGGGGTGTTTTATATATTCCGCATCATCACAACCGGTGGATTCTAAGTAGGTGACACCTAATACAGCAATAAAAAAGCCGCTCAAGAGCGGCTTTTTTATTGCATGCTAGCGTGAATTATTTTTTCACCGCTTTTTGTACTTCTTCATTTTTGTAATACTCATGCACCGTGCTCATATCGTACTCGCGCGCCCACTTGATAATTTCATCAAATGCCGGCGCACCAATTTCACCGACCTGTGCGTGAATACCGGCCTGATCGCGAATCACTAAAATGCCTGGGATTTGATTCACGTCAAAATAATTGCCGATTTCAGGATCGGTTTCTGTGTTCACCATGCCAAATACGATGTCACTATTTTTTTCGGCAGCCGCTTCAAAAGTAGGGGTAAATGCCACACATGGCTCACACCAGGGCGCCCAAAAATCGACAATGACAAAGTTGTTATTTTCAATCGTCTGCTTAAAATTTGCTTTTGTTAATGCTACAACTGCCATGATTTTGCCTTAAATAAAGATGCTAAAAATAAGATGTGGTGAACTAAAACCGTAGTTTATCAGACGAGCCGCCTTAAGTTAAGTTGCATCACTATTACTCAAAGTTAAATCGGCTTATTCCAGGCAGAATCAAAAAACAAATCGGTCAATGGCTTACGTTTGCGCGGTGCCAAATCACGCTCTTTCAGGTCATCCGGCAATTGGTTGGCATCGCCCGCATAGCCAACCGCAACCATCGCCATTAGGGTAAATTGTTCAGGAATATCAAACGCTTCGCGCGCCGCATCGGCATTAAAACCACCCATCTGGTGCGCCATTAAACCTGAGTCCTGCGCTTGCAAACACAGGTTCTCAGCCGCTGCACCTGTGTCATACTGCGCCCAGCGATTCGGCTTTTGATTATGCCCAAACAAAGTATCTGCACAAACCAGCAACAGTACCGGCGCATTCTTCACCCAGCTTTGGTTGCCTGGCACCAGGCAATCAAAGGCTTTTTGCCAGGCATCCGCATTGCTGTTTTTGTCCCACACCATAAAGCGCCAAGGTTCATCCCCAAAGCAAGATGGCGCCCAGCGTGCCGCTTCACACAGGCTCAATAGTTGCGCTTTAGATACGGGTTTGCTTGCGTCAAAAGCGCGGCCACTCCATCGATTGGCGATTGTTTCATTGATTGATACTTGTGTGACAGCGGGATTTTTCATATTGGCCTACGTTTAAAATTATGCGGTTAAAAAAGGATAGTCAGTGTAACCTTTTTCGTTACCGCCATAAAATGAATTTGAATCCGCTTCATTCAATGCCGCATCTGTTTTATAACGTTCTACCAAGTCCGGGTTAGCAATAAAGGGCACGCCATAGGCAATCACATCGGCATGGCCACTGGCCACTGCAGCGTTACCACGTGTTTTGTCGTAGCTTAGATTGGCCATATACGAACCCTTGAATAGTTTGCGCATTTGTACAAAATCAAATGGATCCGCTTTACCGCCGCCATGAATGCCGCCTTCAACAGCGTGCAAATAAGCCAGGTCAAATTGATTCAGCTGCTCGGTTACGTAGTTGAATAAGGCTTGCGGGTTGCTGTCTTGCATATCGTTAAAGGGGTTTACCGGTGAAATGCGTACACCGACTTTATCTGAGCCGGCGGTTTCAACCACCGCTTTTGTCACTTCTAACAACAAGCGAGCACGGTTTTCAATGCTACCGCCATAATTATCGGTGCGTTTATTGCTGCCATCGCGCAGGAACTGGTCTAACAGATAGCCATTAGCGGCATGGATTTCTACGCCATCAAAGCCTGCCTTTAATGCAGATTTGGTCGCATGCACATAATCTTGCACGATCGCTGGCAGTTCGCTGGCTTCTAATGCACGCGGCTCTACATAATCCACCAGGCCTTGATAGGTAAAGGCCTTGCCTGCCGGCTTGATCGCAGATGGCGCGACGGGTGTTGCGCCGTTTAATAAAGTAGGGTGTGAAATACGCCCCACATGCCATATTTGAATCACGATTTTGCCGCCTTTGGCATGCACCGCATCGGTGATTTTTTTCCAGCCTGCTATCTGCTCATCGGTATAAATACCTGGCAATGCAGGGTAACCGTGACCCATCGCAGAGATCGGCGTGGCTTCGGTGACAATCAAACCCGCTGTTGCCCGTTGCGCATAGTAGGTCACATTCAAATCATGCGGTACACCGCCCTCGCCTGCCCGGTTTCTGGTCAGTGGGGCCATTACGATGCGGTTTTTAAGTGAAATGGAGCCCAGTTTAGCTGGGCTAAATAAATCGACTGCCATGTGTTTCTCCGTTATATGCTATTAAGTAATCTTGTATTGGGTAGTGTTGAATGGGCGCTAATTTTTATTTAGCCGCTTTTTCTGCTGGCAATTTGATGCCTTCAATCAGCAGGGTGATGTCAATATCATCGCCAACGGTTGCGTTGGGTTTTAAGCCCCAGCCAAAACCAAAGTCGCTGGCTTTTAGGCTAGTGTGTGCTTCAAAGCCGCTTCTGTAGCCGCCCCATGCGTCGGCACCAAAACCTAACACCTTGAACGGGAAGGTCAATTCTTTGGCAACGCCATGCAGGGTCAATACGCCTGTCATCACGCCTTCTGTCGCTGATTTTGCTTCGATTTTTTTGCTGACAAAAGTCATTTCGGCAAATTTTTCCACATCTAAATATTCAGCCTTTTTGATATGTTCATCACGCTTGGCCAAGCTACTGTTAACACTCAAGAGATTGATTTTCGCATCAACCGATGAATTGGCCAGATTGCTGCGATCAATCACGATTTTGCCTGTTACATCGCTGAAGGTGCCGGACGTTTTTGATGCCACATGGCGCACACTCCAATTGGCAAAGCTATGGTTATTATCAATTTTGTAGGTTTCCGCCTCTGCAAATGCATAGCTGCTAGCTAGGGTAAATACGCCTGCCAGGGCTATTTTTTTAAATGACTTATTCATAAATACTCCTAAAATATAAGGGGGTTTTGTTACATTGTTAATGGCTGAAGCGATTAGGGTAAATCAAATAACAATACTTCTGCGCCATCTCGCGCTTTCACTGTGATGGTTTCATCTGCGTCAAACAATGCGGCATCGCCTGCCGTCAGCGGCTTGTCGTTGACGACTACATCGCCTGCTGCAACATGCAAATAGGCTTTGCGCTTAGGCTTTACGGTATAGGTCAATAGACGTTCTTCTGTTAGCTGTGCGGCGTACAAGGCCATATCCTGATGAACGACCAGTGAATTTTGCACACCATTTTGTGACGCCAACAGGCACCATTGGTTTAGTTTTAATGCGGCATCAAAATGTTTATCTTGATAGCCTGGTGTTAAATCAAGCTGGTTTGGCACAATCCAGATTTGCAGCAAATGGACGGGGTCGCTTGCAGATGCATTAAATTCGCTATGCGAAATACCCGTACCGGCTGTCATCCGCTGCACATAGCCCTGCTTGATGGTTTCCACATTCCCCATGCTGTCTTTATGCGCCAGCTCACCTTTTAAAATATAGGTGATGATTTCCATATCGTTATGCGAATGGGTACCAAAGCCTTTGGCCGGCTCAATCACGTCTTCATTAATCACGCGCAATACTGAATATCCCATCCAGTCAGCGTCATAGTAATCGCCAAACGAAAAGGAATGGTAGCTATCTAACCAGCCGCGATTGGCGTGTCCACGCTCACTTGATTGACGAATTTGCATACTAGGAAAATACCTTTAATCGATACACATTATAATAATAGACCAGTTTACTACAAATGTTAAATATTCATTCCTAATTTAAATCTATTCAAGCTTATATGTGGTTAAATTATTATTAATCAAGTTTTTATTCTAATTTAAATTAATGAGATGCTGATGACACAAGATCAACTACCCCGCGAATTTGAACCACTTAATCGAATCGCCATCAAAGCCATGCTTTGGCTAAATGGCTTTGCCCATATCATCATCGGTTTAGCCTTGGCGATTTCCGTGGTGATGTTCACCTGGCTGTTTTTTAAAGACGTACAGGATGCCGCCAATAACCATAACCTGGTGCATGGCTTTTTACATGCGCTGGGAACGCTGATGTTGCTATGGTCAATTTCTGCGCTGATTTCCGCTGAGATACGCTATTTGCTGGGCAGTAAGTTATTGGTGGAAACCTTTATTGAAGTGGTGCTGGTGCTGTTCTTGCGCAAGCTGATTGTGATGCCGGTACAAGATGCCTCGCCTAGCTTTGAAGAGGTCAGCATTTGGGTGGGTGGCGCTTTTGTGATGGGCTTGATCTATGTGATGGTGCGTTTTGCCGATAAATCCAATCAAGACAGGTAAAGCCATCAATACGGCCGTAACCTTACTTTTTAATTAATAATAAATAAAGCTTATGCAAAAGACTATTCAAGCCATTCTTCATGCCACATCGCAGATTATTTTAGGCAAAGAGCAGCAGGTTAAATTGAGCCTTACCTGCTTACTGGCAGGCGGTCATTTGCTGATTGAAGACTTGCCCGGCATGGGTAAAACCACACTGGCGCACACGCTTGCGCAGGTATTGGGTTTAAGCTTCAGGCGTACCCAATTTACTAGCGATTTACTCCCTGCCGATATTATTGGCGTTTCGGTTTTTGACCGCAACACGTCCAGCTTCCAGTTTCATGCCGGACCCATCTTTACCAATGTACTACTGGCCGATGAGATTAACCGCGCTACACCCAAAACCCAAAGCGCTTTATTAGAAGCGATGGAAGAACATCAGGTGACGGTGGATGGTCATACACATTCCCTGCCGCAACCATTTTTTGTGATCGCCACACAAAACCCCAAGCACCATATCGGCACCTTTGCCCTGCCCGAATCACAGCTCGATCGCTTTTTAATGCGCATCACACTGGGTTATCCCGATGCGCTATCTGAGCGCGCGCTACTCAAGAACCAGGGTGGCCGCGCCAACGCCAGCACCATTCAAGCGGTTTGCGATGCAGACACCCTGCTCAACCTACAGCAGCAAGTGCACCAGGTGCATGTATCCGATGCGCTGCTGGATTATTTGCAGGCGCTGATTCAATATACGCGCACCCAGACCGCAGAAGGCCTATCACCCAGGGCAGGCTTGGGTCTACGTCAATGTGCACAAGCTTGGGCATTGATAGATGGTCGCGACTTTGTCACACCGGAAGATGTGCAGGCCGTGCTACAAAGTGTTGTGGCTCATCGCCTGGCACAAGATGGCAATAGCCATATGGCCAAACAAATACTTGATCAAGTCGCCATCCCTTAATCATCAAACAAGATGCTTGATAAAATCTGGCCATTGGCATTCTGGAAAATTAGCTATTGGCAACAATGGTTCAGGGTAGCAAAAACGGCCAACAATGTTGCCATACTGAACCCGCGCCAAATTTATATAGTGCCTACGCGCTGGGGCTTGCTTTATGCAACCATGCTGATTGGCTTATTGGTCGGCTCGATTAATTACTCTTTAAGCTTGGGCTACTACGTCACGTTCTTGCTGGCATCATTGGGCAATATTGCCATGTTGCATACCTGGCGTAACTTAGTGCATCTGCAGGTAGGCGTGCTCAGCGCCAAGCCTGTTTTTGCAGGCGAAAATGCCACCATCAACATTAAAGTCACGGAAACCAAAAACCGGCCGCGCCATGTGATTGCTGCCCACTTTGACCAGCAGGCAGAGGTCATCAATGACATCAATGCCAATGATGCATTCACTTTTGAAGTGCCACTGGCCACCCATCAACGTGGCTGGCAAAGCCTGCCGCGCTTGACCCTTTACACGGAATTTCCTTTAAGTTTACTGCATGCCTGGGCGGTGATTGAAAACCCGTTTCAAATGTTGGTGTATCCAAAACCAGCCGATTCGAGTAACCCCAACAGCTTATCTGCCGATGCCAGCGCCCAAGGCA
>JAZKEN010000022.1:9914-15875 GCA_040387035.1 Pseudomonadota bacterium
ATGCTGGTGATCGTGCTGGCTTATTTTTTGGTGGGCAACCTGTTTCTGTTTAGCCAAACCATTGCAACCTTTAGTCTAAGCATCCTGCCCCTGTTACTGCTGACGGCCACCTTGATCCACATCAGCTATAAAAATGCACACAAGCCACAAAGCACGCTATTCACCTTGAAACTGGCAGGCCAGCTCTTGCTACAAGCAGTGCCTGTGATGCTGATACTGTTTGTGCTGTTTCCCCGCATACCAGGGCCGCTATGGGGCTTGCCGCAAGACGCCAATAGCGGTATGTCAGGCTTGGATGACAACCTGCAGTTCGGCAAAATCAGCAATCTGACCAAGAACAGTACAATCGCCTTCAGGGTGCAATTTAAAGGCGCAGCACCTGGGCAAAGTCAGCTGTACTGGCGTGGACCGGTATTGTGGCATCAGGAAGACCGAAGCTGGACCATGAGCAGCAGCAAAATTGGCCTGCAGGCTGAGTCCATGCGCGTATTTGGCAAGCCGATTCAATACACCATGACGCTTGAACCACATAACCGTCTATGGATGCTGATGCTGGATATGCCCACGCTGATTCCCAAAAGCGCAAAGCTCAACCATGATTACTCTGTAATTGCCGATAAGCCCGTACGCTCACGTATACGCTATGAAGCGACTTCTTATAGCCAGTACCAATTAGGGGTTAATCTAGGCGATCGCGAACGCCTTTTAAGCTTGCAAATCAATGAAGGCGAAAATCCAAAAACGGTGCAACTGGCCAAAAGCTGGCACGGCCTGAATGCTACAGATAAAATTAATACCGCCCTGCAACGCTATCGGCAGCAAGCTTTTGTCTACACATTGAAGCCGCCAATTCTAGGCGATAACCCTGTTGATGAGTTTTTATTCAATACCAGGCGTGGGTTTTGTGAGCATTACGCCACCAGCTTTGTCTATTTAATGCGGGCGGCTGGTGTGCCGGCACGCATTGTTACCGGCTACCAGGGCGGTGAATATAACCCCAATGGCAATTACTATATCGTGCGCCAATCCGATGCGCATGCATGGGCTGAGGTATGGCTTGCAGGTAAAGGCTGGGTGCGTATTGATCCCACCGCAGCGGTATCGCCGGAGCGCATAGAAAACGGGATTAGCGATGCGCTGGACGAAACCGATGAGTTACCTTTAATGTCACGCCGCGATTACCCCTGGCTTAAAAAAGCATATCTCAACTGGGATAGTGTCAATAACGGCTGGAACCAATGGGTGTTGGGTTATGACGATAAGAAACAACTCGATTTCCTGAAAAAACTCAGCGGCAAGAACCTGAACCTGCAAGAAATGTTGATGTGGATGATAGGATTCATCACGGTAATCATGGCATTGACGACTTATTTTCTAGTCAGGCAACGGAAAGCCAAACTCAATGCGCCGCAACGCTTATATGCACAATACCTGAAGCAGCTAAAACGTGCTGGCTTAACGCCACATAATGGCGAAACGGCTTTGGATTTTGCATCACGCGCCGCTCAAACACTGCCCCATCAACAAACACAAATCATGGATATCGCACAACGCTATAATGTCATCACTTATAGCCAATCGCCCAAGCCGGAATTGTTACAGGGCCTGGCACAATGCATCAAACAACTGGATATCCTAAAACAAGCATGACGACAATGACTGATAACGATTTTATGCAGATGGCATTAGAGTTAGCCAAGCAAGCCGCTTTGCTAGGCGAAGTGCCGGTGGGTGCTATTGTGGTCAAAGACAATATGGTGATTGGCCGTGGCAGCAACTCCCCTATCGGTTTGCATGACCCAACTGCACATGCTGAAATTATGGCTATGCGTGAAGCCGCCGCTTATCTGGGCAACTACCGTTTAGTGGATTGCGCCTTGTACGTGACCTTAGAACCTTGCGCCATGTGTAGCGGTGCCATCCAGCATGCGCGTATCGCCAAATTGGTGTACGGTGCCAGCGACCCTAAAACGGGGGCTTGTGGCAGCGTGGTTAACCTGATGGCGGAACCAAAACTAAACCACCATACGGAAGTGCTTGGCGGCATACTGGCATTGGAGTGTGGCGCGGTATTATCTGAATTTTTCCGGCAACGCAGGCTATTGAGTAAGCAATAAAAAAGCCGACATCCAGTCGGCTTTTTTACCAGGCAAGCAACTTAGTCGTTGTTACCCATTAAGCCCATCAGTAACTGCAATAAGCTGGTAAACAAGTTATAGATACTCATATACAGGCTTAAGGTTGCCATTACATAATTGGTTTCGCCACCGTTCACGATACGGCTTACATCATACAAAATAAAGCCTGAGAACAAGATCACACCAATACCTGACAAGGCTAAGGCCATGGCTGGAATTTGGAAAAAGATGTTAGCCAATGACGCAACGATTAACAGGATAATACCGACCAGCAAGAATTTACCCATAAAGCTAAAGTCTTTTTTGGTGGTGGTGGCGATACCCGCCATCGTCATCAAGATAACGCCTGTACCGCCCGCTGCTAAGCCAACGATCTGGCCGCCGTTATTTAAATTAAGCGCGTGCTGCAAGATTGGGCCTAACATTAAACCCAGTAAGAACGTTAAACCAAGCAATAAAACCACACCGATGCTGCTATTGCGGTTTGCGTTAATTGCGGCAAATAAGCCATAGATCACTGCCATTGCGCCAATTGCAAACATAAACGGATGCAGCGCCGCAAAAGCGAAATTCATTTTCATGCCAACCAAAGCACCAATCACGGTTGGAATCATGGTTAAGCCAAGCATGGCATAAGTGTTGCGTAGTACCTTATTTTGTGTGGCTAATGTGCCTTCACGGCCTAATACTTGCATATCATCTAACATGGTTATTTCCTTTTAAAAAGTTGCCTAAAGGCAATACTACTAAGATAGCGACTTTAGGCTTAAGTTTCAAGTGACAAATTGTTAAATTCATTCTGGCAGTATAAACTGGACTGGATTAGCCGGCTTAAACTCAAAATTTTTATGAATGTACGTTTGCGCACAGACTAAACACAACTCAACTCTTAATATCCGCCTTAAGTATTATTTTTTTATCACTTAAGGAGCATTATGAACACAACCAAACGTATTTCATTAGCAAAAATTTCGGTAGCCATCTCATTATTTTCTGTAATGGGCGTTGCGCAAGCAAGCGGCTTTAGCATTTTGGGCTCAACAGCGACGTCAATTTCTGGCTACAATGGTCAACCTTCAACTTTTACAGGCGTATATACAACCGGCTTTTTTGGCACGCTTGCTGCCAATCAAAACAGCCTTGTTACATTTACATACTTAGGTAGTGAAAGCGGCTATAGCAATACGTTTTCATTCTTGGGTAATACTTTAACCGAAAGCAATGCAGTTGGTGATGTAACGACAGCAACTGCTGTTAATGCCGGTGCGTTAAATTTCAACTTCGGTGATAGTGTTGGCGGTTCATTTAGCAATGGCGAGACAGCAACATCTACTCTTGGCTTTGCAATTTTGGACGGCAATCTAGCTCCAACAAATGGCACCAATTATGGTCCTTTTGATTACGTAATAGGTTTTAACGATAGTGCTACTGGTTCAGAGGACTATGATGACTTTGTTGTTGGTGTAAGCGTTGTTAACGCGCCAATAAGCGCAGTGCCATTACCAGCTTCTCTGCCACTGATGGCTCTATCTTTAGGTTTATTTACTGCAGCGGCTGCACGTCGTAAAGTATAAATAAATTGCTATTAACGCAAGCTTAGTTATTTAAGCTTGCGTTTTTTTAGCTAGGCAAACAATTCACCTTCTTGTTTGCCTACCAATCCAACCCGCTTCACCGCCGCAACGAATTGCGCATCTTCATGCAAACCATCGGTATCGGCAGGATGGTGGCCGCCATGCATGCGTGCTAGCCTTAGTATGCTAAAGGCAGACATTTTCCATTCCAGTTTTTCCAGCAACTCATCAGCTAGGTCAGGCCGATTGCACAGCAGTACCATATCGCAACCGGCATTCAGAGCCGCCAGACTGCGTGTAGTCACATCGCCGCCTACCGTTGCACCTTCCATGCTTAAATCGTCGCTGAAAATCACGCCATTGAAACCTAATCGCTCACGCAATACTTTTTGCAGCCACTTGGGCGAAAAACCAGCAGGCTTATCATCCACTTTAGGGTAAATCACGTGCGCTGGCATAATCGCGGCCAAGCCTTCATCGATCATCTGCTTAAACGGTTGCATATCGTTGGCTGCTATCTCATCAAAGCTGCGCTCATCCACTGGTATGCTGACATGCGAATCGGCCACCACAAAACCGTGCCCTGGAAAGTGCTTGCCAACCGCTGACATACCGCCTTTTTTCAGGCCCTGCATCAAGCTGAAGGCCAATTCATTAATAGCCGTCGCGTCCCGATGAAACGCCCTATCGCCAATCACCAGGCTATCGCCATAGTCCATATCCAGTACCGGCGTAAAACTGAAATCGATACCATGCGCGCGCAATTCTGCCGCTAAAATCCAGCCTGCTTCTATGGCTAATTCGCGCGCCTTTTTAGGGTTTTTATCCCAGATCTTACCAAACTCACGCATAGGCGGTATCTTGGTAAAGCCCTCTCTAAAGCGTTGCACACGGCCACCTTCATGATCGACCGCGATCAATAGAGGCGGCTGCCTAACGGCATGGATACTCGCTGTTAGCGCTTTAAGCTGGCTGCAATTAACAAAATTGCGGGCAAATAGGATGACACCGCCCACTAGCGGATGTTGTAAGCGCTTGATATCGTCAGCACTTAACTCTGTACCGACAACATCCAGCATGACAGGCCCTAAACTCATCATCTGTCCTTAAAATAAATTAAATGGGTTTTAACCGATAAAGCGAGGTGATCTCTTTTACCCGTGCCGCATACAGCGGATCGGACTGGTCGCTGGATTTAGCATGCTTAGGCGCGATATCCAGTTTTTCGACCACTGTTAAGCCTGCATCGGCAATCCACTTTTGCAATTCCTCCGGTGTACGCAAGCCTAGATGTTCTGCTAAATTCGATAGAATCAGCCACGCTTCGCCATCCTCATTCAAATGGGCTTTTACACCATTTAAAAAGCCTTTCAGCATCGCGCTGTTCGGGTCGTAAATCGCATGTTCAATCGGTGCATTGGCTTTAGCTGGCAACCATGGCGGGTTGCAGACGATGAGATCGGCTTTTTTGTGCCCGCTTGGAAATAGGTTGGCCTGTTCAATCGTGATATAGGATTTCAGATTCAGCTTATCCACATTATCAGCCGCGCAATTGAGTGCACGCGTGTTGTTATCGGTGGCAATAACCGCTTTGATGCCGCGCGTCACTAAAATAGCCGCGATGACACCAGTGCCGGTGCCGATATCAAACGCGGTTTTGGCATTACCTAGCGAGGTGGTATTGATTAAGTCCAGGTACTCGCCACGTATAGGTGAATACACACCATAGTGCGCATGGATATTGGCTTGCAGTGCATCCACGAATACGCCTTTTTTGCGCCATTCCTGCGCGCCGTTCATGCCAAGCAATTCACGCAACGACAGCACCATTTTTGCAGGCACTTTATCCAGCTTGGCGTTGACAACTAGCGCACCTGTCACCGCTTCTTTTACATCCGGCGCGCGTTTTAAATCGCAGCTGCCGTAATTCAATTCAATCAGGATTTTATTGGTGATATTCGCACGCTGGATCTGCCGTGCACGGTGCTGGTGAAAGGCTTGCGTAAGATTTTCGGCTGGTTTGATAGGCTTAATATCAAACTTGCGCGTAATGGCTTGCAACATTTGTTTGGCATTTTGAAAATCACCCTTATACAAAAAAGCTGTGCCCTCGCATATCAGCTTATAAGCGTCTTTTACACTGGTCGTGTCATCTGCAATTTGTATACTTTTTGGTGGCGCAGCATTGGCTTCACTTTGCCATACCGCTTGCTGCGGTTTGCCTTTTTCTTGCCAGGATACGGTTACTG
>JAZKEN010000023.1:0-7266 GCA_040387035.1 Pseudomonadota bacterium
GCCGTTTAAGGATTGAATCGCCGCACTTTCCAATGCTTCTTGCTCTGTCATACTGGGTAAAATGCCGGCAAAACGGCTGGCGAGCATGCTTTTACCGGTACCCGGTGGGCCGCTCATCAGCACACTATGGCCACCGGCAGCCGCAACTTCCAAAGCCCGCTTGGCCTGCGATTGACCTTTTACTTCATTGAAATCCGCATAATGACTGCTGGGAATTGCCGTGTCAGCTACATATTGTTGTAGAAGGGTATGCCCGCTTAAATGTGCACACACTTGTAATAGTGAACTGGCGGGATAAATCAGTGCATCTTTGACCAAACTGGCCTCCAATGCACTATTTTGAGGCAATATAAATGCTCGCTTACCATCAGTGGCCTTGTGCACCATGTGGTAAGTCATGGCCAAGGCACCGCGAATCGGCCTTAATTCGCCAGTTAGGGCCAGTTCACCGGCAATTTCGTAGTGCTGCAGTGATTGTTTTGGAATCTGCCCGCTGGCTGCCAAAATTCCCAAGGCAATCGGCAAATCGTAACGACCACTTTCTTTGGGCAGATCAGCGGGGGCTAAATTAACCGTTATGCGCCTGGCTGGAAACTCAAATTGCGCGGTTTGGATGGCCGCGCGTACGCGGTCTTTACTTTCTTTTACTTCTGCTTCCGGCAAGCCGACAATGGTGAAACTGGGCAAGCCATTCGCCAGATGCACCTCTACCACCACTTCTGGCGCATCCATGCCGCTTAAGGCGCGGCTATGCAATACTGCCAAACTCATTTTTGCTTGAGTTTTTCTTCTAACGCTTCTAGCTTGGCTTCAAGTTTGGTCAGTTGCTCTCTTGCATGACGCAATACCTCGGCTTGTACATCAAATTCTTCACGCGTCACAAGCTCCATTTTGGTGAGAGCGCCCTTAATTAGTGCATGAATGTTTTTATCCATATCCGCCAAAGGGGAAGATGACGCCATCTCTTTGATTTTATTAGATAATTCTTCTATTTTAGATGAGTTAAACATAATAATTTCTCCTAATTTTTAATTAGTTTAACAGATTTTTTACGCACTTTTATATCTCGATTAATTATATAGAAAACCTAAGTTATTGATTTTAATAGTCATTTAATTGGCATGCGCCTTGCTAGATAACAACGTGGTTAAAACTACTTTATTTTTCTAAAACAACGTTAGGGGATACACAATGCGTAATTCGTTATTATCAATCGCTGTGTTAAGCATTTTTGCAATGCCAACATTTTCATACGCAGAAGATGCACCTGCGGCAGAACCAGCAGCAGCGGCTGCACCTGCGCCGGCTGAACCAGCATCTGCATTCACAGTTACAAGCAATATTGGCTTTGTTTCTGATTACTACACACGTGGTATCTCACAATCATGGCACAAACCAGCTGTTCAAGGTGGTTTTGATGTGGCTCACTCAAGTGGCTTTTTCGCTGGTGTGTGGGGTTCTAACGTTTCACCAAATACATTTCCCGATGCGACTGTTGAGATAGACGCTTACGCAGGCTACAACGGCACAATTTCTTCTGTTGAAGGCTTGGGATACAGTATTGGTGCTATCGGTTATTTCTATCCGGGCGGAAGCTGGAAGAAATACAACTACCTAGGCGTGCCTGATCAAACTCCACAAGGTGGACGTTGGGATACTTATGAAGGTAACGTTGGCATCTCATATAAATGGATCAGTGCTAAAGCTTCTGTGACATTAGGTGACTGGTTCGGCGCAGAAACCAAAACAGGTTGGGACGGCGGTACTAGCGGCTCTACTTACATTGAGTTGAACGCTGCCTATCCATTACCATGGGGTGGCTTAACTTTAGTTGGTCACGTTGGCCGTTTAAATGTAGCTGGCAAACTGAATGTGAATTATGTTTCTAGTTCTGGCCAAATGCCTTCTGCAACAACAGAAAACACTAGCCCGGATTACACAGACTGGAAAATTGGTTTGAGCAAATCATTTAAAGTGGCGAATTCAGAAGGTTGGAATGCTGGTTTATATTGGATCGATTCAAGCAACAACAGCTACTGGTCTGATAAAGGTTATGGCGGTTCAAGCTTTAATGCTAGCTCAGAAACTAAAAACCTGAATGATGGCCGTTTTGTAGTTACAGTGGGCCGTACGTTCTAATTTAGTTTGATTTAAACGATAAAAAGCCAGTTTTAGCTAATTGGCTTTTTAATAACCTGCCAATAGGGGAATAATATGAAATTTGTATCGGCAATAATCAAGCCATTCAAGCTTGATGAAGTGCGTGAAGCCTTATCTAATATAGGCGTTCAAGGCATTACAGTAACCGAAGTTAAAGGCTTTGGTCGTCAAAAAGGGCATACCGAGCTGTATCGCGGCGCGGAATATGTCGTCGATTTTTTGCCAAAAGTTAAATTAGAAATTGCCATTAAAGATGACATGCTTGACCAGGTGGTAGATGCGATTGAAAAAGCAGCTGCGACTGGCAAAATTGGCGATGGCAAAATTTTTATATTTAATTTAGAGCAAGTTTATCGCATCCGTACCGGTGAAACCGGACCTGAAGCACTTTAAGGGGCCATAAAATGAAAAAAATATTATCTGTTTTATCGCTAATTGCTCTCCTTAGTACCGGTGCAATTAGTACAACCAGCTTTGCGGAAGACTTGCCGGCTGCAGCGGAAGCCACAGTTGAAGTAGCTCCGGAAGCAACTGCGGTGGTTGAAGAAACTCCTGCAGCGGCACCAGCCGAAGCATTGCCTGCCGAAGCGGCACCTGTAGAAGCGGCAGCAGCGCCTACTCCAGTGCCTAACAAAGGCGACACCACATGGATGATGGTTTCTACTGTGTTGGTTACCTTGATGGTGATCCCAGGTTTAGCATTGTTTTACGGCGGTTTAGTGCGCCAAAAAAACATGCTTTCTGTTTTGATGCAAGTGTTTGTGATTTTCTCGCTGATGGCAGTTCTATGGGCATTGTATGGTTACAGCGTTGCTTTCACGGGCGGCAATCCATTCTTTGGCGGCTTAGGTAAGGCATTCCTGGCTGGCGTAACGCCTGAATCCTTGGGCGCTACTTTCAGCAAAGGTGTTTACATCCCTGAACTCACATTCGTTGCTTTCCAACTGACATTTGCGGCTATTACACCGGCGTTGATTGTTGGTGCGTTTGCTGAGCGTATGAAGTTCTCTGCTGTATTGGCATTTATGACTTTATGGTTCACATTCGCTTACTTGCCAATGGCGCACATGGTTTGGTACTGGGACGGTCCTGACGCAATCACAACGGCTGAATCATTAAATACTGTTTTAGCGAATGCCGGTTGGTTATGGGCTAAAGGTGCACTGGACTTTGCTGGTGGTACCGTTGTGCATATCAATGCAGGTGTGGCTGGTTTAGTAGCGGCTTATGTATTAGGTAAACGTATCGGTTACGGCAAAGAATCAATGACGCCTCACAGCTTAACCTTAACAATGGTTGGTGCTGCGTTACTATGGGTGGGTTGGTACGGCTTTAACGCTGGCTCTAACTTAGAGGCTAACGGTTATGCTGCATTAGCTTTGGTTAATACAACCATCGCTACTGGTGCTGCTACTTTATCATGGACATTCTCTGAGTGGCTGCTTAAAGGCAAACCATCGATGTTAGGTGCGGCTTCAGGCGCTGTTGCAGGCTTGGTTGCCATCACGCCAGCATGTGGTTTCGTAGGCCCAATGGGTGCCATTATTATCGGCTTAGTGGTTTCACCGATCTGCTACTTCTTTGTAGCAAAAGTGAAATACATGCTTGGCTACGATGATGCACTGGATGTGTTCGGCGTGCATGCTATCGGCGGTATCGTAGGTGCCTTGTTAACTGGTGTGTTTGTTAACCCGGCACTTGGCGGCGCAGGCGTAGTGGATTATGTGGCAAATGGCGTAGCAGCTTACGACTTTGGCGCACAAATGACCGCGCAAATCTGGGCTGTTGGTACGGCGATTGTGGTCTCAGGTGTGGTTGCATTTATCTCACTTAAAATCATCGATTTGGTAATTGGTCTACGTGTATCAGAAGAATCAGAGCGTGAAGGCTTAGATACCACTGAACACGGTGAGCGCGCTTACCATTCATAACACTAGCTTGCTTGATTGTTAACTTGTTTAACAGTTAGGTTTGGTTAATAAAAACGGACGCTTAGGCGTCCGTTTTTATTTGTACTTTTACTTATTGGTTACTTAGTGGCACACTCACCAGGCACATTTTAAATTTCTTAAAATACTACTTGACATACATAACTAAATAACTAATTATATAGTTATGAAACAAGTGATCACGATTCCGACAGCATGGCAAAATACCGCAGAGCTTTTTATTGCGTTGGGCGATGCGCATCGGCAACGCATCCTTCTAGCATTTGAAGCAAACGAGCGCCTAAGTACACTACAGATTATTGCGGCATCAACCTTAAGCCGCACCGCGGTCACCCATCATTTAAAAATATTACACAGCAGCGGCGCGCTACAATCTGAGAAAATCGGCAAAGAGGTATTTTTTTGGGTAGACAAAGTGTTTATCGCTAAAGCTTTACAATTAGTATTAACCTATGTTGACACTGAAATTTAAAAGCAAAAAATAAAGAAGGGGAAAATATGCTGGCTGGATTTTTACGATTGGTGTGCAAAATTCTATTTCGCGTCAAGGTGCGTGGTTTAGAAAATATACCGCAAACCAAAAGCCTGCTGATTGTAGCTAATCACGAATCGTTTTTAGATGGCTTTTTACTCGGCCTGTATTTGCCCTTTACCGCCACATTTGTAGTGCATAGCTCGGTATTAAAAAATGGGTGGTTTAGGCAATTTCTACGTTTAACGCCTTATTTGGCGGTTGACCCTTCATCGCCGCTCGCCATGAAAAAAGTCATTAAATTGCTAGAGGCTGGCCACAATGTGGTGATTTTCCCGGAAGGTCGCATCACCTTAACCGGCGCCTTGATGAAGGTATACGACGGCCCGGGTTTTGTTGCCGCCAAAACGGGCGCCACCATTTTACCGGTTCGCGTTGACGGCGCAGCCGAATCGTATTTTGGCCGCTTACCTAACGAACATCCGCGCAAAATTCTGCCTAAAGTCACTTTAACGATTCAAGCCGCGACCCGCATAGATATTCCCCATCCTCATCATATCCCATTGACGTCCAAGCAGCGCCGCCGTATTGCGGGCGAAGGCATGCGCAGTGTGATGCAGCATATGCTGTTTCATACACAAAAAAGCCGCACCTTGTTTGAAGCTTTTTTAGATGCCGTGGATAAATTTGACGGTAACTACAAGCTGATCGAGGACATGAATGAAGTAGAAGAAACTTACCAAGCTTTGCTTAAAAAAAGCTTGGCGCTGGGTCGTCTGGCCACCAAAATCAGCGCGCCGGCTGAGGCGGTAGGCGTACTGATGCCAAACATCACTAATACGCTGGCGCTTGTTTTAGGCATGAGTGCGTTTAACCGTATACCGGCCATGCTCAATTACACTTCCGGCACAGCAGGCATGCAAAATGCGTGTATCGCTGCCAATATAAAAACCGTGATCACATCGCGTAAGTTTATTGAAACGGCCAAATTAGAGAATGAAATCGCGCATTTACAAAACCTGAACATCGTCTATCTGGAAGACTTACGCGCCGATTTCAATGTGCTCGATCGTGCCTGGCTAATGGGCTATGCCCTGCACTATCCACGCGTTGCCATGGAAGTCAGCGATCCAAGCCAGCCCGCTGTGGTGCTGTTCACTTCCGGCAGCGAAGGCAAACCCAAAGGCGTGGTGCATTCGCACCAAAGCATTCTGGCGAATATCGCGCAAATCATGGCGATCCTGGACTTTAACCCAAGCGACAAGTTTATGATGTCGCTGCCTATTTTTCATGCTTTTGGCTTTACGGGCTCGCTATTACCCATCTTTAACGGCATCAAAATTTTGATTTTTCCATCACCACTCCAATATAAAGTGATTCCGGAAGTGATTTATGACCGTGGTTGCACGGTATTGTTTTCAACCAGCACCTTTTTAGGCAACTACGCCAAGTTTGCCCACCCTTACGATTTTTATAAATTGCGCCTAGTGATTGCGGGAGCCGAGAAGCTTAATGACGAAGTGCGTAAAACCTACACAGAGAAATTTGGCATCCGCATATTAGAAGGATATGGCACCACTGAGTGTGCGCCTGTGCTTTCTGCCAACACACCCATGGCAAACCTGAATGGCACTGTGGGCCAATTTGTACCGGGTCTGGAACATAAACTGGAATCTGTTCCCGGCATTGAGTCTGGCAGCTTACTGCATGTGCGCGGTGAGAACGTGATGATGGGCTACTACCTGTTTGATGAGCCTGGTGTGCTGAAACCAACCGAAGACGGCTGGTATAACACCGGCGATATCGTAGAAGTAGATGCACAAGGTTTTATTCATATTAAAGGCCGTGTGAAACGCTTTGCAAAAGTAGCGGGTGAAATGGTTTCGCTGGAAGTGGTTGAGAAAATTGCCAATATCGCAGCCCCGGAATATTTGCATGCAGCCAGCTCCCAACTGGATGAGCAGCGCGGTGAAACCATAATTTTATTTACCACTGACCCAGCCTTGAAGCGTGAGGATTTGCAGTTGGTGGCTAAAAACCTCAAACAGCCGGAAATCGCTATCGCACGCAAGATCGTACGTATTGATGAGCTGCCATTGCTTGGCACAGGTAAAACCGATTATGTGACATTGAAACAAATGGCAGAAGCCGCCTAATGAACCGCCGCCAGTTTTTAGGTGGGCTTGGCCTGTTAGGCTTATCAGGCTTGGGATACGCCGGATTGAAATTTTGGCCTGAGCAGGGCTTATTAAATCCTTGCCTTAACAAGTTGCCAAATAGCGTTCAAAACCATCCGCTCATGCAACAAGTCTGGGCAGGCATCAACCCTGAACAGGTATGGGATAGCCATGTACACCTGGTTGGCACCGGCGATGGCAAAAGCGGCATTTGGTTTAACCCCAATATGGATAGCTACTGGCACCCCATCTTAAAAGTGCAAAAGCACTTTTACATGAATGGCAGCTGCGCGATTGATGGTGATATCGATAACAGCACCATACAGCATATGCTGACACAGCTAGAGGAGTTGCCTGCTGGTTTCAAGCTGATGCTGTTTGCTTTTGACTGGTTTCATAATGAAAGTGGCCAGCCAGTTAAAGACCAATCCATTTTCCACATCCCCAATCAATACGCCCAGAAAATCGCCAGTGAACATGGTAATCGCTTTGAATGGGTATGCAGTAT